>JAUVCD010000559.1 GCA_030590865.1 Myxococcales bacterium
CTTCGGCGGTGGCCCACTGAGCAGCGAGGGTGCACTCAATGACCTCTTCGTCGCCAAGCTCGATCCCCAAGGCGTCCATCTGTGGAGCTACCGCTTCGGCGACGGAGCTCCCGACAGCGGGTCTGCGGTGGCCACCGGGCCGGACGGCAGCGCCTTCGTCACCGGACGGTTCGAGCTCATGCTGAGCTTCTTCGATGACGACCCGCTCATCGGCGGCAACAACGAAGAGGTCTTCGTGGTGAAGCTGGCCTATTGACCAAGGGAGCCGGCGCATCATAGCCCAACAGTCGTGCTAGGCTGGCGCCCACCCATGGCGAGCGATGCCTCGGTCCGCGAGGGCCAGATCTTGGCGGGAAAGTACCGGCTGATTGAGCTGCTGGGCACCGGCGGCATGGGCGCAGTGTGGCGGGCTCATCACCTGACGCTGGACGCCGAAGTGGCGGTCAAAGTCCTCCATCCTGATCTCGCGCAGCAGGAGCAAATCCTCGAGCGCTTCCTCCGTGAGGCCAAGGCAGCGGCCCAGCTGCGCAGCCCCCATGTCGTTCAGATTCTGGATCACGGAGTTGACGACGGCGTCGCCTTCATCGGCATGGAGCTGCTCGAAGGCGAGAGTCTGGCCCAACGGCTGAAGCGGACGGGCCGGTTGAGCGCTGAGCTCACCCGGTTAGTCATGATCCACGTGGGGCGCGCCGTCACGCGAGCTCATCAGGCCGGAATCGTGCACCGCGACCTGAAGCCCGACAACGTCTTCCTGGTGGACAACGACGGGGAGATTGTCGCCAAGGTGCTCGACTTCGGCATTGCCAAACGAACGATGGACGAGCTGGCAGAGGATGCCACCGCGCCGCTCGAGACGGCAACCGGCACGCTGATGGGCACGCCCTATTACATGGGTCCCGAGCAGCTGGTCTCGAGCGGAGAGATCGACCACCGCGCCGACCTCTGGGCCATGGGGGTCATGACCTACGAGTGCCTCTGCGGAACGAGACCGTATGGCGGGGCGACCATCGGCGACGTGGTGTTGAGCGTATGCAGCCGTCCACCGCCGGTCCCCTCTGAACGAGGGGCAGTACCCCGGGGGTTCGACGAGTGGTTCGCCAAAGCGACCCAGCGCGATCCAGCGGCTCGCCACGAATCGGCCCGAGCAATGACCGACGCCCTGTCCGACGTGCTCGAAGGTGGCGAAAGCAAGGTGGGGGGGGCACCCGATCCGTCAGCCGGCGAAGAGGGCACAGTCGCCGAACCGCTCGCCGCGACAGTACCGGCCACCGAAGGTGCCCAAGCCAAGGGCGAACCGGCTCCGCATAGCGCTGCGCTCTCGGCGCAACGGTTGGAGGCTGGACGGAGTGATGGGCCCCAGGCCGCGACGTCACCGGACCGCTATCTCGTGCAGAAGGAAGGCGAGGTCCACACCTACTCGAAAGCCAAGCTGCTCAAGCAGCTGCGCAAGAACGACCTCAGTGGGCTGGAGCTGGTGCGCCGTGAAGATGAGGAGCAGTGGTGCCCGCTCTACGAGACCGAGACATTTCGGCGCGAGGTGCCCCATCGCGGCAACCCGCAGGATGCCGCGCGCTGGCGATTGCTGCGCGACTTCGGCGCCCATTTGGCGATCTGGGTCATCGTCTGCTGGGTGGTCAGCTTCTCTTGGTCAGGTGGGTGGGACTGGTGGAAATGGCTATGGGGCCTATTCGTGGCGCTCCATGGCCTACGCGCCTTCCCAACGGCGCTGGCGCTCTGGCGGGAGGACAAGCTCTTTCCCTGGAAGCGCCGCAAGCTGGGGGGCCCAGAGCCGGCGGACACCTCAGCCCCATCGCTGCAGCAATCCGAAACAGCCCGGCTGCCTGACGCGACGCCCTTCGAGCAGGAGGTCGAGCGGCTGCGGGAGCTGATGGGCAAGCAGGCGGGTGCGGCAGCCGCGGGACTGCTGCAGCGACTCGAGCAATTGGCCACCGCGGCCCGCCAGCTGGCGTTGAAGGAGGCAGCCATCGAGGCGGAGATTGCACCGCAACGGAGTCACGAGCTCGACCAAGCCGAGCAGCAGGCGCACCGCCGGGCGGCTGACGCAACGACGGAGGTGCAGCGCGATCTCTGCAGCCAGGAGCTCGATGCCATCGGTGAGCGCCGCCAGGCCATGGAGGGCGCGCGCCAGGCGCTCCAACCGCTGCGAGCTCGGCGAAACGTCGCGACCCACCAGCTCGAGCAGCTACGGTTGGATGTGGCCGCCTCAGAGGCTCGGGCGTTGCGGTTGCCCGATCTCTCGACACGGATTGACGAAATCCGCATCGAGGCGGAAGCCATCGAAGAGGTCGAGCGAGAGCTCGCCGGACATCCGCCCAAGCGGCTCTGAGGCCGTCAACGATGAGGCGCCGCGGGCCGCTCACTTGCGCCGCCGCCGTCCAGCCGTGACTGGGGAGCGGTTGCTAGCGACCCAAGGTCAGTACGATCTTGCCCCGTGCCCGCTGCGTCGCGCTGTAGCGGTGAGCCTCTTGGACCTCCGCAAGGGGCAGCACGCGATCGATGATCGGCTTGATGACCCCACGCTCACACAGCTTGGCGATGGTGCCTAGCTGCTCGCCATTGCTTCGCTTCACCACGTGCCGAGCCTGCACGCCTTTGCGCATCAGTGGCCACAGATGCAGCTTCGCCAACACGCCGACGAGGCTGACGAAGCTGAGTGACCGTCCGTAGCGGGCCACGTGGCGACCGACGTCGAGAGTGATGTTGGCCAGTCGTCCACCACGGCGCAAGACCCGCAGGTTAGCGGCAAAGGCGGGCTCACCCAGACTGTCCAACACGAGGTCGACGTCCTCCACGACCTCATCAAACCGTTCCTTCTGGTAGTCGATGACCTGGTCCGCCCCTAGATCGCGAACAAACTCGGCGTTGCGGCTGCTGCAGGTGGTGATCACCTCAGCTCCAAGATGCTTGGCAAGTTGAATCGCGACGCTACCAACGCCACCGGCACCGGCGTGAATCAACACCCTCTGCCCCGGGCCCAGGTCACCCATGTCGACCAAGCTCTGATAGGCGGTGAGCCCAACTAGGGGCAGCGAGGCGGCCTCCTCGTGGCTGAGGTTGGTGGGCTTGAGAGCGACCTGTTGCTCATTGATGCACAGATAGTCCGCATAGGTCCCCGGCCGGTTGTGCACCGGCGAGGACCACACCTCGTCACCGACAGCAAAGCGAGTCACCTCGGGCCCCACGGCCTCCACGACCCCTGAAGCGTCCAGACCGAGAATCCAAGGCAGGCGATAGCGCACCACGTGAAGGCCGCTGCGTATCTTCCAGTCCACCGGGTTGACCGCCGCGGCGTGAACTTGGACCAACAAATCGTGGCCACCCGGCTTGGGTGTCGGGACCTCATCGAGACCGAGCACCTCCGGCCCGCCATAGGCATGCATTTGAATGGCTCGCACGCAGTCTCCTGTGGGGATGATACTAATGCCCGGCTGGCACGCAGATAGTGATGACGATCAGGACTTGGCCCGCAGGTCCTCGGAGCGATCGTGGCGCACGCGGTACTTGCGCAGGATGGTCTTGTTCCGCGCCATAGCCTCGGCTCGATCGATCACCACGGTGGTGCCATCGCTCGCGTGGAACTCGAGGTAGGGCTCGTCGCTACGGGCCTCGACGAGCTCGACCAAATGGGCCAGCGAGCGGACGGGTTCGCCGCAATACGACTCGATGAGGAGACTCTCCAGATCGTGGTAGCCCTGGTTGATCCGGTGAGCGAGCACCTTCTGGAGCACCACCGGCTCGAGGCTATCGGCGGTGCGGATGCCCGTCTCGTAGAGCGTCACCATCTCACGAGGGGCGGTCTGCCACCACTGCTCGCCCCAGGTCTTGAGGAAGTCGCGGGTGAGGGGCACGAACAAGAGGCCGCCGACGATGTAGTAGGACGGCCGGACGTCGTAGCGCTCCTCGGCGACCAGATAGGCAGGCGGGCGCAGCTCGAGCATACAGGTGAGCTCTTGACGGTGACGCCACACGGTCACCGGCAGCCGATCACCCACGTGTCGTCGGGACACGAAGTAGCGGTAGTGGACCAGCTCTCCATCCCGCAGCTCGACGGTGCCATCGGCGGCCACGGGTTCGCCCTCGATCGCCAGCAACACGTCTCCCGGCTCGAGCATATGGTGAGCGGACCCTCCATGGGCGACGCGCTTGACGAGCACGCCGTCGGTCTGCTCATCGGTCAACCCGAGGCTACGGCGGTGGGCTCGGCTCTCCAGCTGCTGGGCGGTGACGCCCAAGGCCGGGAACCCGTCGGCGGTCCCGTCCTCCAGGTCCTTGAGGAAGTGGTTCACCACCGGCGGGGCGATCATGTAGCCAATCTGCTCCCCCTCATCGAGAGCCTGGAAGGCCACGCCGACCAGCAGGCCATCTTTGAGCACAGGACCGCCGCTGTTGCCCGCATTGATCGCGGCATCGATCTGCACCGCCAGAAGCTCGCGGTTGCTCTGGGCGTAGCACACCAAATCGATGCGCGAGACGATGCCCTCGGTGATCGACAGTCGCTCCCCTCCGATGGGGTAGCCACAAACCGACACACGGTCACCAAGCCGCGGAAGCTCGCCGATGGCGACAGGCGCCATGCCGGTGAAGAACGACTCGTCGTCCACCTCGAGCAGCGCCAAGTCGCACTCGTGACCGATCGCCTCGACGCTGGCGACCACCTTCTGCGCCTTGCCATAGCGGCGCACCTCGACGAACTCGTGATTGGCCACACAATGGGCGTTGGTGAGCACCCGCAGTCCGCGAGATGTCTCCACGATGACCCCTGAGCCAACACTGTTGATCGGGCCTTGAGACTGCCACGGCTGATCGTAGTCAGGTGCGTCGGAGACACAGAGCACCTTGACCACCGCCCGCAATTGGTGGCCGAGTTGGCGACGCTGCGACACAGGGGCGATGGACGTGGACATCTACTACTGAGCATAGCGCTCAGCAGCCCCACCGACAGGCCCGGAAAGAGCCAAGAGGCACAGTTTGTGAGCCAGAGACCCGGCTCTTCTTTGACGCACCGCGTCAAGCCCCCGTAACTTGGTGGCCGCTGCGAGCGCTGGCCCACTGGTGGCGGCGTGAGTATGGTGCGCCTCCGCTGGAATGAGCCTTTTCGTTGGATACCGATGCCCGGCCTGCGGCGCCGAGCTGGACCGCACCGTCGCGCCGCGATACCGCTGCGAGCGATGCGGCGCCGAGGCGCTCGACGTGGTGCTGGACTACGAGGCCATAGCCGCCTGTTGTTCACCCACAACCATCGCCGAACGACGAGACCGATCGCTGTGGCGCTACGCCGAGCTGTTGCCGGTGGGACCGCCGCCAGCGGACAGTGGACCACTGCAGGACGTTGGGGGCACGCCGCTCTACGCGGCACCTCGCGCCGCCGCCCGGTTGGGACTCGGTCGGCTGTGGCTCAAGGACGACGGCCGGCTGCCGACTGGATCACTCAAGGACCGGGCCAGTGCCATCGTGGCCGTCCGGGCGCTCGAGCTGGGGGTCGATCGGGTGATTGCGGCATCAACAGGCAACGCCGGCGTCGCCATCGCCGCGCTGGCCGGAGCCGCCGGACTCTCCCCAGTGGTCCTGGTGCCCGAGAACGCCCCACCCGCCAAGATCGCGCAGCTGTTGGTCTTCGGCGCCGAGCTGGCCTTGGTCCGAGGCAACTACGACGACGCCTTCGCGCTTTCGCGACAGGCCTCCCAAGAGCTCGGTTGGTATTGCCGCAACACGGCCTACAATCCCTTCACCGCTGAAGGAAAGAAGACCGTCGCCTTCGAGATTTGTGAGCAGCTGACCGCCCGGCTAGGCACCGCGCAGCCTGACCGCTGGCGCGCCCCTGACCGCATCTATGTTTCGGTCGGCGACGGCAACATCATCGCAGGGCTACACAAAGGGCTGAAGGACCTGCTCGCCCTGCAATGGATCCCCAAGATGCCGCGTCTGTTCGGCGTCCAGGCCGAGGGCTCCGCAGCCATCGCCCACGCCTTCGCAGCAGGCAGCGAGACCATCGAGCCGGTCACCGCCGAGACGGTAGCCGACAGCATCGCCGCCGACCGCCCGGCCGACGGCTTGCGGGCCCTCCGAGCAGCGACGCAGACAGGCGGCGCCTATCTCACCGTGAGCGACGAGGCGATCATCGAGGCCATCGGACAGCTTGGCCGTGACGCCACCGTCTTCGCCGAGCCAGCCGCAGCTGCCGCCTACGCCGGCCTGCAGCAACATGCCGCCGAGGGGGCCATTGAGAAAGACGAGCTGGTGGTGGCCATCATCACCGGCAACGGCCTCAAGGACGTGGGCGCGGCGCAACGCGCTACCGGCTCGGCGCCGGTCATCGATCCGACGATTGCCGAGCTTCGCCGAGTCATTTGCTGAAAGGAAAAGGGTCACCCCCGATGATCGATCTCACCATCAACGAAGCTGCCCTCGCCAAGACCGTAGAGCGGGCCCGAGAGCGCAACATCATCATCCCAACCTTCGAGCAGATGGC
>JAUVCD010000596.1 GCA_030590865.1 Myxococcales bacterium
TCGTTGTCGAGGGTATCTTCACATACCTCGGTGGTCGCCGACTGGTTCGGCGTACAGCTGAGCGATCCTCCGACGCAGGCGGAGAGGCCTGAGGCGCAGATCCCCGACTGCCCGGTGCTGCAGGTCACACCGCCACCAGGATTGCCTTCGTCGGTGGCACCGTCGCAGTCGTTGTCCAACCCGTCGCAAACCTCCGGGGACGAGGTGCCGCTCTGCTCACAGACCAGCGCGCCGCTCTGGCAAGCGGTCACGCCCGCCGAGCAGACACCGACCTGACCGGTGCTGCAGCCCTGGCCACCGCCGGGGTTGCCCTCGTCGGCGGTGCCATCGCAGTCGTTGTCCAGGGTGTCGCAGAGCTCAGCGCTTGGCTGCTGATCAGGCTGACAGCTGACCGATCCGTTCTGGCAATGGAGGGTTCCGATGACGCATTCGCCCAGCAGCCCGCTGTTGCAGCTAGCACCTCCGCCTGGGTCGCCTTCGTCGATCTGGCCATCACAGTCTTGATCGACGCCATCACAGGTCTCGCTGCTCGGCGTCACGTCGCCGAGACATGGACCCCAGGCCCCGCCCGCACAGGTCTGGCTGCCGGCAATGCAGGCACCGACCCCCTGAGTCTGCGGCGCGCCGGAGTAGCAGCTCTGCTGGTTGCCATCGAGACAGCTGCATTCCTCGTCGACCATGCCATCGCAGTCATCGTCGGTGCCGTTGCAGGTCTCGGTGCCCGGCGCTTTGGGCAAGCAGGGCATGGGCTCGCCGCTCTGGCAGGCATCGACAGCCAACTGACAGACGCCGAGTCCGCAGGTCACAGTGCCGAGATCTTCGTCGGCAATCCCATCACAGTCGTTGTCCCAGCCGTCGCAAAGCTCAGCGCTCGGCCCGACCTCCCCCTGGCACGCCCCCCAAGCGCCGCTAGCGTTACAGATCTGCTCGCCTGCCTTGCAGGTCCCGATCCCTTCGAGCGCCGCGCCGCCAGTGAAGCAGCTCTGGGTATCGCCGAGGCCGCAGCTGCAATCTTCATCCACTGCCCCGTCACAGTCATTGTCGAGACCGTCACAGACCTCAGCCTCGGCGATGCAGCCCGTTGGGTCCGGCTCCCCGCCACCCACGGCGCCGTCCGCCGGTACGGGCTCACCACCACCGGCGGCCGCGCAGGCGCTAACGCCAAGGCAGAGGCCGAGCAACGAGCAAAGGTCCTGGAACACGAATGAGGTAGATGTTCGGGGCATGGTGGGTCTCCACGCGCCCGCAGTCGCAATCACCGTGCCAGCATCGAGCCAATGATCGCGCTGATCTGGGTCACCTGCGCAACCATGCGACTTGTTGCATAAAAACACACAATGTAGGTTCCGCCCGCCGCCCAAGGGCTGGCTCGCCGCAACTGCGTTGGGTGCTGAAGCCTGTGGCGATGCATGCAGCGACACATGTCGCTTCAGGCTCAGGTGCTGCCCGACCAAGGGTCAGGGGAACGGACGCAGCCTAGGCCGGCTGCTCCTGCGGCTCGTCGTCCTCGTCGACGTCCGTAGCGCCTTCCGGCGGCGCGGGACGCACCAGGCACCAGCTCACGCCACCCAAGGTGTACAGCAGAGCAAGCGCCAAAAGGTAATCGGGCCACAACATCATGGGGGCGAGGATGTAGGCGGCGGTCACGTTGCCGAACTGGAAGATGTTCAGCAACCGGCTCTTGCGCACCGCGAGCTTGGGGATCCGCAAGTTGCTGACCATCGCCAGGGCGCCGACGAGCAACAGCGCCGGACCGTACTGCAGGACTGCTGGGCCGAGCGCGTACTTGTCCCAAGTGAGATAGCCCGCGGCGACGATGGCACCCATGAGAGTGCCGGGGATGCCGTAGAAGAGCGCCTTGTGACCAGCGACGATGTTGAAACGCGCCAAGCGCACCGCCAGCGCCAAGACGTAGAGACCAGCCACGATCAGCAGCCCAATCTCGCTCCAGCCGGCGTACTGGTTGGTGGCCTGCAGCCGGAAGTAGATCAACGCCGCAGGCGCAATCCCGAACACCACGAAGTCAGCGAATGAGTCGAACTGCAACCCGAACTCGCTGGTCGCCTTGCAAAGCCGCGCGATGGTGCCGTCGGCCTTGTCGAGCAATACGCCCCACAAGATCATCCATGCGGCCAGCCGAAAGTTCCCCTGAGCCGAGAGCGCCGCGGACGACAGACCGAGCACCAACGACAGGGCGGTGCAGCTGTTGGGTGCAAAGTACTTCAGCGGTGGCATGTGGCCTCCCCCATGGGCTGCAAATAACACGTGACGCGACGCATCAAAAGGG
Organism: Myxococcales bacterium; assembly: GCA_030590865.1. Lineage (GTDB taxonomy): Bacteria > Myxococcota_A > Polyangia > Polyangiales > Polyangiaceae > JAPYTK01. Next base: position 2,288 of record JAUVCD010000596.1, read on the forward strand.
CCTGAACGCTTGATCGGGTGCTCGTGAACGCGGCGCCGGCCATCTGCTCAGCAAATGTTCATGCTCTTGTCTCCTAGTTGCTAGGCTGGTCAGCGATGATCGTGGACAGCAGGAGCGCGCAACCATGCAGGGCGTAATTGCCTGTGGCTCCGAGCCGACCGCCGCAGCGGGCACCGAAATCCTGAAGCGAGGCGGCAACGCTGCCGACGCCGCCGTGGCAGCCTGTTTGGCGACCGCCACCGGTGAGCCGACCCTGACCAGCCTGGCCGGTGCCGGCATCATGATCTACCGCTCCGCTGCCAGTGGTGAGGTCACCATCTGCGACTTCATCTCCGATGCGCCGAAACTGGGTCCTGACGATGTGGACCAGGTCGAGTTCCTTGGCGTCGATCTCGATTTCGGACCCGCCACGCAGCGCTTCTACATCGGCGCAGGATCGGCGGCCGTGCCGGGCGTCATTCCCGGGCTGTGTCAAGTGCTCGAGCGCTGGGGCACCATGTCCTTCGCCGAGGTCGTGAAGCCGGCTTGTCGGTTGCTCCGAGAAGGCGTCGATATTGGAGAGTATCAAGGCGCCTGCGCCCAACTGCTCGTTCCGATCCTCACCCGCAACGCCGGCGGACGAGCCGTCTTCGCACCTCAGGGGCGGATGGTGAAGGCAGGGGATCACTTCGCCTTGCCCGAGCTCGCCGACACCCTCGAGGCCATGGCGAAGAGCGGCTGGCGCAACCACTACGAGCAAGTGCTCTGCAAAGCCATGCTCGACCAGTTTGGCCCCCACGCCGGCGGGCTGCTGACGCCTGCGGACTTCGACTCCTATCAGGTGCAGTTCCGCGAGCCACTGGTGCTCCGCTACCGCAATGCCACGGTGCTGACCGTGCCGCCGCCAGCCGCTGGTGGCCCGATGATCGCGATGATGCTGCGCCTGCTGGAAGACGTCGATTTGGCCAAGCTGGAACCCTACAGCGTCGATCATTGTCGCTTGATGTGCCACGTGATGACCGTCGCCGACGAGGCCCGCTCTGAAGGCGCTGCGGCACTCACCGACGACCGCTTCGCCCACTGGAAAGAACGGTTCGACGAGCTCTCGACAGGCGCCGCACTCGCCGTTCCTAGTGGCGCCGGCGGATCTGGATCGACCACCCACGTCAGCGTTATCGATGGAGCGGGCAACGCCGCCGCGGTGACGGTCAGCTACGGCGAGGGCAACGCCTTCATGATCGGCAACAGCGGGATCATGATGAACAACCTGATGGGCGAGGAAGACCTTCACCCGGCCGGCTTCGGCAGCGCCCCCAAAGGGACACGCCTGGCGACCATGATGTCACCCACCATGTTGCTCTCCGATGACGGCGGCGTGACGGTCTTGGGCACCGGTGGCGCCAACCGCATTCGCACAGCCATCGTTCAAGTGGTCTCCTGGTTGAGCGACTATGGCTGGCAAGCTCCCCGCGCCACCTCAGCGCCGCGCATGCACTACGAGAACGGTGTGCTCAACGTCGAGGTTGGTGAGATGGCTGACGGTGGCGACGCCTTGGCGACCTTGGGCGCCACCGAGCTGGTCCGCTTTCCGAAGCACAGCTTGTTCTTTGGTGGTGTGCACCTGGCCCACCGCTCAGGTAGCGGTGACTTCGATGGAGCGGGGGATCCTCGCCGCGGGGGCACCTGCCGCATCCTGTGACGCTGCCTGGGGACGTCATGGGTCGGTGAAACCGCCGGGCATGACAGGCGGTAGGACGGGCGGTCACTCTCCTGAACGGTTCACCCACTGCCGCTCAGCTGGCGCCGCTGGACGAGCAAGGCAGCCAGCACCACACCTGCCACGAGCCCGCCAGCATGGGCGCTGCCCGATGACTGGGCCCAAAACGCATCCACCACCAGCTGTAGAACGGCCACCGCCGCCAGCACTGAAAGCTCCCGTTTACCCTGACGGGTAGCGCGCAGCCGCCGATCGCTGGCGATGCGCACCGCCGTCGCCCCAAACAGCGCCAATACGCCCCCGGAAGCGCCAATCGCCACGCCAACTGAAGAGGCCCAGACGAGATAGGCCGCTCCGCCGGCCATGGCGCCGCCCAGATAGATGGTCCCGTAGCGCCACCAGGAGAAGTGCCGCTCGACGAAGCGACCGAAAATGATCAGTCCGAGCAGATTGATGAGCAGGTGACCGGCATCGAGGTGGATCCAGGCGTAGCTGAGCAAGCGGTAGTAGTCCGGGGCCCGCTCAAAAGGGGCGATCAACCCCCAAGCCCGAAAGACCTGCTCTTCCGTAGATTGGGTCAGCTGCCAGGCGAAGGCGATGGTGATGGTCAACATCAGCGCCCAGCTCAGCGGCGCCGACTGGCGACCGCCGAAGCCCAGCTCAGCCAGCGCACGGCGAGCGTGCAACCGGCGCGTCACATCGGCGATGACCGCAGTCCGCTCGTCACTCTCTGCGGCTGGCTCGAGGGGATGATCGAGTCGGTACTCGAGCCGTCGACGGGCGCTCTGCTGCAGTCGGCGCAGGGCAAGCCCCTCCCCCACGATGCGCTCGGCATCAGCACTCCGCCCGGCACGCTGCTCGGCGCTGGCGATCAGAAAAGCAATCCGCTCAGGGGGCACGTCCTTGGTCAGCCAGGCCACCTCTTTGCGCACCAGATCGGCAGCGCCGAGGTAGGCTGCCGTACACAGCAGCGTCCAGCTCCCGTCGATGGTGCGCCGGGTCAGCAGCTTGCCCCGACATAACTGCTGGTAGTGGTCGATGAGGTCGGACTGGCTCGCGGTCTCACCGATGACGGTGGTCACGATGGCCGCCATACCGCTGACCGCAGCGAAGGCGCGCACTGATGGAGCGTGGATCTGCGCTGCCATGGCCTCAAAGTCGTTGGTCCAAGACAGCAGGGCGATTCGGTTAGCGGCCCGCTCCACCTCCGAGAGCGGCCCAAGCTGCTCGATGGCCGCTTCGATATCGAGCTCTTGCCCACGGCTCAGCCGCCAGGACAGCTCGATGGCCCGCCGAAACCGCCGTTGAGCACTGAGCGGGCGACACAGCCACGCGACGGTGGCGAGCAGTCGCGCGCGACCGATCTGCCCCCATCGCAGCGCCCGCCCAGCACCACGGGCCGACAGCGCCGGCACCACCAGAAAGAGCACGACGATGCCACCGGCCACTGCTCCCGCCCCGCCGGGTAGCACCAGGTAGGCGCCTACCGTGCCGGCTAGGCCAGCAGCGATGATGACGAACAGGGGCCAGGTCCGGCGCAACGGCAGCCGGGCCAGCTGGGCGCCGTGGAGCAGCCAGAGGGCGCTGCAGATAAGCACCACGATCTCGTCATAACTCATGGATCGACCAGCCCGCCGCTGGGCTGAACCACGGTACCTCTGGCCTCCTCCTGGCGCCACCGTGCAAACCCCACCGAGCCACCTCAAACAAGCGAGGCGCAAGGCCTCGCCAGGCCTAGGTCCGCGGTCCCTGCCCGGCTGAGCCGTCCCCCTTCTCGCCTCGCCGCTCAGGCCCTATGGTCACCGGCCGATGGCCAGTGTGAAACCCACCGTCCTGCCCGCCAGCATTAGCGGCGATGCTGCAGAATATCTCCGCCCCACCCACTTCGTCGACAGCGACCACCCCGACGTGGTGACCTATGCCACCGAGGCTACCGCGGGATGCACCACGCCCATCGATCGAGCACAGCGGCTGTTTCTCACCGTGCGCGACGGGCTGCGCTACGA
>JAUVCD010000535.1 GCA_030590865.1 Myxococcales bacterium
GGGCGGCTTCTGTGGCACCACGACGAGCGGAGCTCAGGGCTGCAGCTACCCTCAGCCCATCGATGAAGACTGTGTCGGTGAATCCATCCCCGGAGCTCACTGTGATGCCAGCCAGCTGTTGGTTAGTGTCAACGGTCGCCAGGTGACCATCGACGCTCCCGAGCTTTTTACCCCAGCGGAGTAGCTCGCGACCGGTGGTCGAGAGCGCCGCAGGCTCAACCGGGGATGGGACTGGTGGGTCGTCGGCGGCGCAGCGCTGCAGCGAGCGCCAAGGCCAGCAGGCTCAGGCCGCCGGCGCTGCGGTCACCGGCAGGTAGGGTGCAGCCGCAGCCGCCCCCGGTGACGATGAAAGAGTCGTCACCCTCGCTGGGCGGGTCATCCGTTAGCGTGGGCGTGCAATCAGTCCGGCAGTCATCGTCATCGACCAGGTTGCCGTCGTCGCACTCTTCGCCCGAGTCCACCGTTCCGTCACCACAGTTCGCTGCGGTGCAGTCGTTGCGGCAGGCATCAGGCTCGGTGTCGCTGTTCTGCTCACCGTCGTCGCATTGCTCCATCCCGGTGAGCAGCCCGTCGCCGCAGACCGTGGGGATCCAGCCGACCAGACAGACGTCGTCCAGCGTCCAGCCCCCTAGCGTGAGCCCTTGATCGCTGTCGATCTCGAACTTGATGGCGACCTGATCGTCGACCACCTGGTCTGACACGTCCACATCGTGGAAACGCCACTCACGGTCTCTGTGGTGCACCGTGCTCTGCTCGTCTTGATTGCTGTCGAGGTTGGTCCAGACCAATAGGTCGCCTGCGTAGATGTTCCCCTGATCGAAGTGGCCGTCTTCCACGTTCAGCCAGCGGCGGTATTGGAGGCGCACGTGATCGTAGCCCGTGGTGTCGACGGTCGGGCTGAGGCCGTAGTTGACCTTGCTGTTCTGGTACATCCCATTGTAGACGCCACCGCCCAGATCGTTGCCGAACACCTTGTCCCCCGAATGGGCCTCCCGAGGATCACCGCTGCCTCCCATGCCCAGCGGCTCGCCCCATTGCCAGTCGTCCGCGCCCTCGCCTGCCTGGCCGCTGGTGAGGCCATGAGTCCAGCCGTCGTCAGCCGGATCGGTCTCGAAATCGGTGCAGTAAATCGGTTCGACGTGGCCGATGAAGAACTCGTAGAACGGGTCTGCCGCGTTGGCGGGATAGGCAATCGATGGCGCCGTGCCCAGGCTGATCGCCACTTGGTATTGGACCACCGAGCCATCCGGTTGGGTCGGAATGACCGCTCGGTAGCTCGTCCCTTCGAGGGTCATGGGCAAGCTGCCGCCCACCTCAGTGTCCTCCCGCAGGCGCCAGGTCAGCTCGGCGGAGGCTGCCGGATCGTCGGGGCATTGAGCGTAGAGCCCGATTAGACCCAAGGTCACTTCATAGCCCTCCAGTCCCGGAGGTTGGGTCGACAGATTATTGGGCAGGGCCATCATCCGTCTAAGCCCGTGAGCGCCGAAGGCCTCGTTGATGGCACAGACGTTAGGCGTGCCATTGGCTAGGTCGCCATCGTCGTCATCCGCCGCCAGGACCTCGAAGTACATGGTCGGGATGTCGACCGCTCGGCGCATGGCCTGGAAGTAGAGGGTATCGGTGGTGGCCACACCTTGACTCTGCCCCTGTTCGGCGATGAGCAGTTTACGCAGGTCCCATAATGCTCCGGAGATGATCAGACCGGTGTAATGAATCTCCCCGATGTCGTCGGGCCAGACGTGCTCGCCGTCAGGGGGATCGATGTCCCGCAACGGTAGGTCGCTCTTGAAGAACCCTCGGCCCATGCCCGAGTCGTTGGTGATTGTCGCGGCCAGGTAGTCGCTCAGTCCTTCGCTCGCCGCGCCATCAAAGGCGCCGACACCAAGGATCAGCGATTGAGCGTGCAATGAGTGGCCGAACTCGTGATAGACCACGTCGGCCAGGCGGGCGGTGTTGTTGCAGTTCTCGTCTTCCAGATAGAAGTTCAACGTTCCGCTCTGAGGGTTGTAGAACGCGTTGCACGCGTCGTTGATGTTCACATTGGCGGGTACCGAGGTCTCGAGATAGGGCAGCGACGGTGCCATGACGCGAGCGTGGTCCATCACCTTGTTGAGATGGACGAAGGCGCTGATTTGGGCGTCCACCTGTTCGGTGTTGGCGTCGGTCCAGACCGCGTTGCTCGATGGCGGCAGCGGTAGGGTCACCGAGGCCTCGCCACCGGCCACGTTGTTGACTGTTCCATAGGTGCCTGCCCCGTGGGTGACGACGGTGGTCTCGGCTGTGCCTGGCCAGCTGACCGTGCCGCTGCCGTCGCTGGTGACGTTGGATCCGTCGACCTGCAGGGCTGTGAATGCCGCCGGATAGTCGAGGCGCAGGTCTCCCGGTCGTCGCTCAGGTGCGTTGTAGAGGACGGTCCCGGTAGCGAAGCGCAGCAGCTGCTCTCGAGCCACCGGTGCTGCGGTCTGAGCATCGACGTAAACGTGCCAGTGCCCCAGGGGTTGGGCCGCTGCCACGATAACGCGCATCACGGTGGTCGTCGTGACACGGCCGGGGGAGACGATGGGCAGCACGAAGGGGCCTTCGACGGCGGTGACCGTGGCGCTGGCGGTATCCTGGAGCATCCAGGTCCGCGCGGCAGCGCCGGCAGTCGCCGATGCCAGCGGCGCGGTCGTGGTCGGGGCGGCGACGTGGGGCAGCGCTTCGGAGCCGATCATGAACAGTCGATCGTTCTTGATCCGGAGACTCAGCTGGCCACCCAGCACCGGCAGGCCGGCGCGGAGTTGGCGAAATCCGAGGGTGCGCATGCCGTGGTCGAGATCGTTGGACGAGAGCTCGAAGTCACTCGGCACTGCGCCTGGCGCTAGCAGCTCGAGGTGTCTGGCGATGAAGGCCTGCCCGTGTTTTGCGGCAGTAGCGGCCGAAGCCAGGCTGCCCGGCAGCTCGACCCCTCGGCCCCAGATGCGGCTCGGCACGCCGGTGTCCGGATCCCAGACCGCCTGGGTCGACGGGCCCAGCTCGGCGACCAGGCCACGCCAGGCCACGGCGGCGTGAGGCGGCGGAGTGGTCCAGGACAGGACGCGCTCAACCCGTGCGGCGGGGCCGGCTGCGATCTCGAGCGGCGGTTGTCCGCTGAGGTGCGCTGGCTGGGTCACCGCCTGTGCCGATCCCGCCAGGGCAAGCACACCAATCCCCCACGAACATCCCAGCGTTCGCCTGAGCTTCATCATCTAGACCAGGCTTAGCCTATCGCCAGGCGAAAAACCCGTCGAGGCGCGGCATCGTCAGTGCAAACTTCTCACATTGCCGGTATCGGTGCCGGCCCAGGTTGATGGTCCCCAACCCAACCTCGCGGTAGGCTGCTCTTCCACGGTGCCGAGCGATCGACCTCCCCAAGCCCCGCTGATGGGCGATTTCGTGAGCCGCACGCTCCGAACCTGGGCGTGGGTGGCTGGCTGTCATGGCCTAATCATCGGCACCGTCGTCGCCGTCCTGGTGCCTTGGAAGACCCCTTGGGTGAACGGGACCCTGATCGTCTACGGCGCAGCTCAGCTCGTGATGGCAGTGGGCTTGTGGCGTAAGGCTCGGTGGGGGTGGCGGCTGGGTCTGGTGACCGGCCTGGTCGGGCTGCTCCTCGGCGTGCTCGTGGTGACCGGACTGCTGTTGTCGTGGCTGTACTTGCGGGCGGTCTACGGGCCCTTTGGCTATGGCGGCGCCATCGTCTGCCTGTTGTTTGCCGCCGTGGCATTCCAGGTGCTCGGTCTCGTGCCGGCCCTGCAGTTGCGTGCTCTGTTGCGCCGCGAGCTGCGCGCACAGCTCGGGCCAGCGAAGTGGACCTGGCGCGCATTTTGGCTGGTGCTCCTGATCCCCGTGGTGCTGGCACCGCCCTGCTATTTCGGCTTCCGGCTCAGCCCCGTTGATCCGATACCCCCCGAGGCGCGGGATCAGAGCATCGCCGTGTTGCGCGCCGCGCTCGACGGTGACGAGCGGCCTGCTGCTCCCGCACTGGTGGGTCAGCCCTTAGGGCCCGGGCCGCTCTACGTCACCCTCTGGGCCCGGGGCAGACGGCTTGCACGGGTGACAGGCACCGGAGCCGACCTGGCCCAGGCCGTGGACCAAGCGGCCCAGGCCTTGAGCGATCACCCGCAGCTGGCCAAGCGTCGCCGTCGCAGCACTCGCATCAAGCTGGACCGGGTGGTCGCCGTCGGGGCGCTGCCGTCCGAGCATCCGCTCTTCGTCGCCTTAGCGGTGGTGCCGGGACAGGATGGGCTGCGGCGCGGTTCTGGCGCCAGCGAGCGCCAGCTGTTGCCTGACGATCTGATCGTGAGCAGCCGCTTCGGCTCGGCACCCCTGTTGCCAGGCCTGAAGGAAGTGCGCATCGGCCTGGATGCCCATTGGGCCCTGAAGCGTCTCCAGGGCGCCGAGGGCCCACTTCAGCGGTTGGCCCTCGAGTCGTGGGTTGAATCCGATCATGGCGCCCTCGCCGTCGTGATGGGCAACACGCCGCTAGATCCGGCGGGCGCCGCGGGCTTCGTGGAGGCGGCCGAGCAGGCGGGACAATGTTTACTGCGTCAGCTGCGTAAAGACGGGCGGTTCAATTACCAATATGCCGCGCTCCGCGATCATCACTGGGGCACCAGTGACGAGAGCCTGCCGCGCCACGCCGGGACGGTTTACGGCTTCGCCCAGCTCTATGCTCACACCGGCAACAATCGTTTCAGGCGGGCGGCGACTCGGGCTGGGCAATGGCTCGAGCGCCGCGCCATCGGTCGCTGTGGCAGTCATCGCTGTGTCGGCACCGAGCCGCGGGCCAAGCTCGGCAGCTCGGCTCTGACGCTCATCGCCATGCTCGAATACCAGCATCTCACCGACAGCCAGCGGTTTGCCACGACGGCCAAGGCGCTTGCCGAATTCGTGCTGGCCATGCAGCGTCCCGGCGGCGACTTCCACCACGTCTTCGATCGGGAAGGCGCCGTGGTGGATCCCGAGCCGACCCTGATGTTTGCCTCTGAGCAGGCGGCGCTCGGCCTGCTGATGGCGCACCAAGAGTTTGGTGAGCAGCGCTTCTTGGCTGGAGCCGAGCAGGCCATGAACTACCTCACCGGCCCCAAGTACGACTACTTCCTCGGTTGGTTCAGCTATGGCGCCGACCACTGGACTTGCATCGCCGCCGAGCGCGCCTGGCCGCGGCTCAAGGCCAGGCGGTACCTAGACTTCTGCAAGGGCTACGCAGCCTTCGTGGGGCAGCTGCAGTTCGACGACAGCCAGCCGGCCTTCGCCGGCCACTATGGCTTCACTGGTCTCATGGTGCCGCAGGCGCCAGCCACCGCTGGCTTCACCGAGGCCATCGTCTCCACCTTTCTGCTGAGCCGACACCACGGCCAGCCGGACGAGACGCTCAGGGTGCAGGCCAACGGCGCCCTCGAAGCCCTCCGCCGCGACCAGCTACGGGCTGACAACAGCTATCTCGCCCGCAACCCGCGGCGAGCTAATGGAGGCATCCGCCGCTCGCTGGTCCAGCAGGATATCCGCGTTGATTTTCTGCAGCACTCCATCTCTGCCTTGCTTGGTGGTGCTCAGCTTTAGTGCGGCCCAAGCGGGTTGGTGGGGGCAGCATCGGCTCAGCAAGCGGCGGGACGGGCCGTGCCGAGACGCTGGCACGGATCTTCCATGGACAAGCTCCCAGAGACAGTGACCGATGCGAGACACAGTGTTTTCAAACAATTGGCGAGCTCGGCAAGTGAGCCAGAGTGGCCCAAAGTGGCACAGGAGCTAGTGACATGAGTGATTCTTTCCAGCATGGGACGACGATCGGATCGAAGCTGAGGCGCAACCTCCTGTGGGTCGGTGTGACGTTGACGGCAGCCTTCCTCGTGGCCTGCGGTCCCACGGTGTCGGACGAAGACGAAGACGGCTGCCAGGTAGGAGATCAGACCTACGCCGTGGGTGAATCCTTCCAAGACGCTGACGGTTGCAACACCTGCACCTGCCAGGACGGCGGCGCGGTGGCCTGCACCGAGATGGCCTGTCTCGACGGCTGCACCTACGACGGACAAAACTACGACGCTGGCGACAGCTTCCCAGCCAGTGATGGCTGCAACTCGTGCAGCTGCGAGTCTGACGGGAGCGTGGCCTGTACCACCATGGCTTGTGCCAACACCTGCACCTATGACGGCCAAGTCTACAATCCAGGCGACGAGTTCGAGCCCATTGGCGGCAGCACCTGCGGCGACATGTGTTCCTGTCTCCAAGACGGTACCGTGGACTGCGAATACTGCGCTAGCTGAGCTCGCCTGGGAGCGTGAAGCTGGCGGTGGTCGCTTGGCGGCGGCGCAGCGCGGCAGCGGCGCAGCGCCGGCTGCGTTATCATCACGGTCATCCCACCCGAGCAAACGAGCACGCCCATGCGAAGACTGGATTCCCACGGCACCATTTTTGCGACTTTGGTGCTTACGGCTCTACTCACCATCACCGGTTGTAGCGACGGCGACAGCGCTGGCACCGGCGGCACGACCGTCACTGATGCAGGGGTTGGCGGCCAGGGCGGCGAGCTGCTGGATGCGTCATCCCCGACTGACGCTGCTGGCGGAGCTGGCGGAGCTGGCGGCAGCCCTGCACCGGTCCCCCCGATCGGCCCTCGCCCAGTGGCGCCCACCCCAGCATCGTCCGGGACGATCATCGCGGCACCGGGCGGCAGCGGGACGGCCTGCACCTTGGCCGAGCCCTGTGACCTCTGGGAGGCCGTCGACCAGGCGGCCGCTGGCGACGTGGTCTTTCT
>JAUVCD010000191.1 GCA_030590865.1 Myxococcales bacterium
CTTCGATCACGTAGCGCACCCCGGCGATCTCACTGAGGCAGACCGCGGTTCCGGGGTCGAGCGAACCGGCCCAGGCGCCTTCCTGGACGGCGGCTTCATCCGGCGAATCGGCTTTCTTCTTCCCACCACAACCAAGCGCCAAGGCCAGCAATGCAACTGCAATGCCGCCCTTGATCCACTTACCTTGGCCCCAAAGTCCCCTCTTTGTCGGGTTGCTCATGAGCTCACGATAGCGAGCACCTCGGTCAAATGGAACCGCTGCTGCCCGACGCTGGGCGGACGTGCCGCTTCACCGGATCGGCGGTGCGATAGCCGCCGAGCAGCTCGACCATCCCGTGATACGACTTGGCGTAGCTCATCACGTTGCCTTTGGGAGTAGCGTATTCGAGGTAGAGGCTGTCGTCGGTAGAGACGATAGGGCCACCGTCGGACTCGCTTTCGGTGATGAATCGGTCGAGCTCGGGGCCCGAGGCGAGCAACCGACTGAACAGCCCGTCGAGGGACTGTCCGCCCAAGGTCTCGGCGACAGCCGGACGAGCACTCAGATCGGCTAGCCGCTGGCGGGACACGGACAGTGCATGGCTCGACGCCACCACGATCCCTTGCCCCCCGGACACGAAGAGCGCCACATGCTCAAATTGGCGCCGCAGCGTGCGCAGCACCACCGCTAGCTCGCGGCGACGAATGTGGTGGAGCTGCACCCATTGCTGGAGCACGCCACCAGCGCTGAGCCGTGACTTGCACAGCTCGTAGAACTCGAGGCTGTAGAGGTTGGCAGCGCCGGCAAACCACACGCTGGTCAGCTCGATGGTGATGAGGTCGTAGGGCTGCTGGGCGAGAAGCAGCACGTTGCGACCGTCGTTGAGCACCAGCTTCACCCGTGGATCGCTCAAGCTGCCACGATTGGGACCGCTGAAAAAGCGGCCGGCGGCCTCGACGATGGACGGGGAGATCTCAGCCACGTCGATCTGCTGGTACGGGTAGGCCGCGATGGTGCCCAGCGTCGTGCCGGTGCCAAGCCCGATCACCAAGGCACGTTCGAAGTGCCGGACAAAAAGGGACGGGAAGTGCGCAAAGCTCCTTTGGGCCGTGACCTCGCTGCCGTTGTTCCCCTGGAACTTACCGTTGGTGTAGAGCGTGAGGGTGTCACCCCGCCTGGCCACGCTCGTCAGTCCCCCATGGACGTCCTCCCTGACGAAGACCAGCTCGTCAGGCCGCGGTTGGGTGTCGAAATAGACGTTGGCCCCGTTGGTCATCAGCATCATGTCCCACCGAGGGATCAGCAGGGCACCGAGGAGGCAGCCGCCCCCGACGGCGAAGGACAATGACCGGGCCCGGCCGCCCTTGGCCCGGCGCCCCTGGGAGGGCTGCCGTACATCGTCGCGGTGCTGCCACCAGGCCGTCAGGGCACCACCAGCTGCGAAGGTCAGTGCCACGCTGCGCAGCGTCCACTCCGAGCCGAGGGCAGGTAGAACGAGGTAGCCACATCCCAGCGAGCCGACGATGGCGCCCATGGTGTTGACCGCAGTCAGCCAGCCGACCTGGGCCGCGACGTCGCGACGACCGGCCACGCGCCGCAGCAGAAGCGGAAACGTCAGACCCATACAGGTCGTCGGCACCACCAGAGCACCGAAGGCGACTACGGCCCGTACGACCTCGCGCCCTGCCCAGGACGAAACGGATTGGCCGATAGCCACGAAGGCGCGGGGCAACTGACCCCAAACGGGCAAGGTGAACAGCAGCGCCGTGCCGGCGAGCAACAGCGCCACCGGCAATGCGCTCGTTCCGCAGCGCCGCTCCAGCGGCTCGGCCAAGGTGGCCCCGACGCTCAGGCACAGCAGAAACACGGCGAGCATCAGGCCGAAGGCATAGGCACTATTGCCGATGAGCAAGGTCAGCAGGTGGGTGTCGGTGACTTCGACGGCAAATACGAGCAACCCAGAGGTAAAGGCCAGGGCAGCCAACAACGAGGTGTCGACCCGCTCTCCGTCTGGTGGGTCGGCCGTGCCCCCCCCATCGTCTGGCAAAGGGGAGCCCGGCTCGCCCGCGTCGCGCTCGACCGCACCATCAGAGCCAGCCGAGCGCGCTTGTCGGCGGTCGATCAGGATGGCCGCAATACCGATGCCCAAGTTGACGACCGCCGCGGCTCGCATGGTCGCATAGACGCCCAGGGCCGGGAGCACCCAGTAGGCACAGAGCAGCGCCCCGAGCGCACCGCCGCCGGTGTTCACCGCGTAGAGGAGAGCCAACCGCCGGCGCGACCACCGCCGGGTCGCCTCATCATCAGCCTGCCCAGCAACGGCGCGGGCCAGCATCGGCAGGGTCACCCCCATGGCGACGGTGGGCACCACCACCACCAAGGCGGTGATCAGGGCACGGACCAGGCTGACCACCGCAAGGGACTGGGACAGGCCGTGCACCAGACCGACGTAGCCGGCCGCAATCCCGTCGAAGAGCAACGGGGAGACGGCGCAGACCGCCCCTACCAGCAACTCAGCCACCCCGTAAACGACCAGAGGTCGGCGGACCCGTTGCCCCCAGCGGCCGCCGAGATAGGACCCGAGGGCCAAGCCTCCCATGAAGGCGGCGAGCACAGCGCTCACCGCATAAGCGGTCGCCCCAAAGATGGTCGCCAACTTCTTCCCGAAGGCAACCTGATACAAAAGCGCCGTCCCACCAGAGAGGAAAAACAGCGGCGCAATGAGGCGAAGGGGAACCACCAGCAACTGGTCAAACTAGCCTGGATCCGGGGCTACGTTCACCCTTCCCGCGCCCTTTTTTCCTCCTAGTTCCAAATTCCTAGTTCCTAGTTCCTAGTTCCTAGTACCTCGGCACAGGGGAATCGATTGATCGTTCATGCTGCATTGGCCACGGCCGGCTTGGTTGGAGCCGGGTAGGATCTGCCTAGCTTCCTGCGTGCGTCGTCGACGTTGAACATCCAGTTGATGCGCGCGCCGGTCGCGTCTCGTTTGCGTTTCCACGCGGCGACTTCGCGCGTGAGCTGTCGAATACTGGGAATACGCCGGCAGAGGCACTGGCGGCTGAGGACCGAGATCTCGATCTCGACCATGTTGAGCCAGCTGGCGTGCTTGGGTGTGTAGTGGAATTCGAGCCGTCGGAGCACTCGGCGCGCTTCCTCTGGTTCGAACGCCTCGTAGAGGTTTTTTGCGCGGTGGGTGCACAGGTTGTCCATCACGACGCGGATCACTCTGGCGTGGGGATAGTGAACATCGACAAGGTCACGCATGCACTCAGCGAAGTCGGCTTTGGTGCGCCGTTCAGTCACCTTGACGTGTCGCCATGGCCGGTTGACGTCCACGAACACGAAGAGGTTTGCGGTGCCGTTGCGGCGGTACTCGTAGTCGAATCGGCGCAAGCGACCGGGCACCGCTGGAATTGGAACTCGACTCTCAGCGATGAGCTGAATCGGCGTCTCGTCGAAGCATACGACGGGGCGCTTGGAGTTGGCGCGCTCGGCGTAGAGGTCGAGCAGGTCTTCCATCCGCATCACGAATTCAGCGTCTACCGCTGGGATGCACCACATCTTGCGTCGCCACGGTTTCAGCTCGTTTTCAGCCAAGCGGCGGCGAACCGTCTCCTTGGAGATGCTGTCGTGCTCCACCAGGCGCACAACGTGGTCGGCAAGCAGCTCTAGCGTCCAGCGGCCACGGCCCGCCGGTGGCTTGCTACATGCGAGCGCGACCAGGGTTGCCTCCTCCTTCCCCGTCAACTTCCGCCGTCCACCCTTGCGAGCGAGCTCGCTGAGGGCCGCATCAAGACCTTCCTCCACGAGCCGTTTCTTGGTGCGATAGATCGTGGATGTGCCGCATGGCAGCGTCTCGGCGATGACGACCTCCGCTACGCCGCGATCACACGCCAGCAGGATCTGTGCGCGGCGGCGCTTCTGGGGGCCCGCCTTTGAGTCGTTCACGATGACCTCGAGTTGTTCCAGCTCCTGCTCCGACAACTCCACGATGTAACGAACATTCATGCTCTTCACCTCCACGCTTGCAGCGGAGGTTTGATCATGATCTTCATCACTTGTCGATCCCGTGAGCGCGCAATTCACCAACAAGCAGGGCCAGTACCTCGCCTTCATCTACGCCTACACGAAGCTGAACCGGCGACCGCCGGCCGAAGCCGACATGCAGCGCTTCTTCGAGGTCACGCCCCCTACCGTCCACCAAATGGTGATGGCGCTGGAGAAGCGCGGCTTCATCAGCCGTACGCCGCGCGTCTCACGGTCCATCAAGCTGCTTGTCGACCCGTCAGAGCTGCCGCAGCTCGATTAATGCGCCAACTGATCGATTCCCCTGTGCCGAGGTACTAGTTCCTAGTTCATTGTTCCTTGTTCCTTGTTCCTAGTTCATGGTCCCAACATGCCTCAGCCGATCGATCCCCTGGCGCGCCTCCCCGAAGAGTGGGTCGAGGCCTTGGCCGCCCTCGGCGAGCCCCCCTATCGGGCGGCGCAGATCTTCCGCTGGATCCACCATCGAGGGGTGATCGATCCGGAGGCAATGACCAACCTCCCCAAGGCGCTGCGACTCGCACTCCACGAGGCTGGCCTAGCGCCGCCGCTGCAACTGGAGCGGGAGCACCGGTCTGCCGACGGCGCCCGCAAGCTCGTCGCCCGTCTGAATGACGGTGCTGCGATAGAGACGGTGCTGCTGCCGGTATCGCCAAGCAGCGCTGTAACCGACGCTGACGCCGCCGCAGTAGTGGACGATGACGACGAGCCGAAGGCTGACGGGGCTCATGAGGCGACCATCCGGGTCACCCAATGCATCTCGACCCAGGTCGGCTGCGCCCTAGGTTGCGTCTTCTGTGCCAGCGGCGCAGCCGGCTTGAAGCGGCACCTGACCGCTGGTGAGATCAGCGCACAAGTACTGCTTGGCCGGGACCTGCTCGAGCCCAACGAGTCACTCGGAAACGTGGTGTTGATGGGCATGGGCGAGCCGCTCCACAACTACGACGCTACCGCGCGGGCGATCCGACTGCTGACCCACCCGGCCGGCCTCGGGCTGTCACCGCGGCGCATCACCCTGTCCACCGTTGGCCTACCTGACGGTCTGCGGAGACTCGGCGAGGACTTCGGCGGACAGATTGGACTGGCCATTTCGCTGCACAGCGCCAACAACGTCACCCGCTCGGCGCTGATGCCGGTCAACCGCCGCCATCCGGTGGGCGAACTGCTCGAAGCTCTCCGCCACTACCCGGCCCCCCCCGGACGACCCATCACCATCGAGATTGCCTTGATACGAGGCCAGAACGATGGTCTGGCCGATGCTCGTCAGCTCGCCAAGGCGCTGCGCGGCCTGCGGGTCAAGATCAACCTGATTCCGATGAACCCCATCGACGGCTCGCCCTTTGGCCCCCCCGCGAGCGCCCAGATCCGAGCTTTTCAAGACGTCCTACGGGACGCTGGCTACCTGTGCTTCTTGCGGCGCCGGCGGGGCGACGACGTCGCGGCCGCCTGCGGGCAACTCGTCCGGCGCGATGTCCCTGGTTGACCCCTCGCGCTCAGCGCCCTATGCGGCCTGGTGTGCTTGAATGACCGTGCCTCCGCCGCGCTGGCTGCGCCAAGCTGTCCCTTTCGGCGGGACCTGCGCGACCGCCAGACGAGCCGCCCAATCGAACGCCCTGGAGAACCGCACCCTTGCCTTCCAAAGAGACTGTCACCGCCGCCCGAAATTGGCTTGCCCACGACCCAGACCCTGAATCCCGTGCTGAGCTCAGAGCGCTGATCGAAGCCGATTCAGACGAGCTCGACGAGCGCTTCGTGGGCCCGTTGGCCTTCGGAACCGCCGGCTTGCGAGGCATCCTTGGCGCCGGAGAAAGCCGCATGAACCGCGCGGTAGTGCGCCGGACCACCGCGGGACTCGCTCAATACCTGATCGCCCACGAGCCGGAGGCAAAGCAACGTGGCGTGGTGGTGGGTTATGACGGACGGCGCCAGAGCGACGTCTTCGCCCGCGACACGGCGGCCGTGCTCTGTGCCGCAGGGATCCCCTGTTGGCTCAGCGAGTCGGTGTGCCCCACTCCGCTGGCGGCCTTCGCCGTGCGACACGTCGGGGCGGTTGCAGGCGTGATGGTGACCGCTAGCCACAATCCGCCGCAGTACAATGGCTACAAGGTCTATGCAGCCAATGGGGCGCAGATCTTCCCGCCAGCCGAGCGTCTGATCGCCGAAGCGATCGCGCAGGTCCCTGCTGCCGACGAAATCCCGACCACCGCTCTGGACCAGGCAGCCGCAGAAAAAATGCTGCACACCTTCGGCGCAGAGCTCGAGCGACATTACCTGGACGGCATCAAGACGCTCTACCCACCGACCGGGGGGGATCGATCGATCCCCATCGTCTACACGGCGCTGCACGGCGTCGGCCATCGGCTCTTCCAAGCGGCGATGGGCGAAGCGGGCTTCACGGCGGTCGACAGTGTGGCCGAACAGGCCGAGCCGGACGGCAATTTCTCCACTGTGCAATTCCCCAACCCAGAGGAGCCGGGCTCGATGGATCGAGTGATGGCTCTCGCCAAGAAACAGGCTGCAGTGCTGGTACTGGCCAACGATCCGGATGCCGATCGGTTGGCCGCGGCGGTGCGCTCTGCCGACGGAACCTACGTGCAGCTCAGCGGCAACGAGGTCGGCGTGCTGCTAGGCCACCACCTGCTGGTCCATGGCGATGACGGGAATGGCGACCGCCTGGTCGTCGTCAGCCTGGTGTCCTCCCCGTGGCTTGGAGTGATCGCTCGCTCCCTCGGGGTGACTTATGAGAAGACCCTAACCGGGTTCAAATGGATCGCCAACCGGGCCATCCAGCTGGAGCGAGAGGCCGGCAAGCGCTTCGTCTTCGGCTACGAGGAGGCTCTGGGGTACACCGTGGGCACCTTGGTCCGAGACAAGGACGGCATCAGCGCTGCGGTGGTATTGGCCACCATGGCCGCCGAACTGGCGGAGCGCGGCGAGACCTTACTGGACCAGCGGGAGCGTATCATTCGCCGCTACGGCCTCTTCGCCAGCCGGCAGCGGGCCATCCGCTTCCCGAGCGCCGCGGGAGCCAAGCAAATGGCAGCCATCATGACCCGGCTGCGAGACCAGACGCCGACGACCATCGGTGGCTCCGAGGTCGACGTGATCATCGACTACGACAGCCGCACACGCTGTGAACGAGGCGAAGCGCCCCTGCACATCGACGTGGCCCAGAGCAACGTGCTCGTCTTCAAGCTCCGCGGTGGTCACCGTGTCGTGGCCCGACCGAGCGGCACTGAGCCAAAGCTCAAGATCTATTTCGACGCCCGCGAACCCCTGGGGGACGACGAGCCGCTCGCCGCCGCTCAGACCCGGGCCGCAGAGCGCATCGACAAGCTCGAAGCTGACATGATGCGCTTGTCCGGGATCAGCTGAACGGGTTCAGCGCGCCCGCTTAGGCGTGGCCCCTTTGGGACAGACGATGAAGTGGTTCGACTGGGGCTGAACCTCTTTCTTGCCGACGAAGATCTTCTTGGGATGAGGGCCTCCGTCGAGCTGCAAGTCGAATCGAACGCAACCATTGTCACTGGTGACGAAGGTGAAACCATCGGCGTGACCCATGGTCTTGAACGAGAAAGCCCAGCCGACCTTGGTCTTCCAGACCCGGTCTCGATACTCGGTGCGCGAGGGATGGACCTGGTTAATCCCGCCGGTGGTCCCGCGCAGGTGACCGCGGAACAGGTGCAGCATCTTGTTGGTCGTGGTCTTGAGGCGCCAGCCGCCCCGAGGGCCTTGCCAAATCCAGAATGCCGCCGGTGCACCAGGCCGGAAACCTGGGGGGCGTCCCGCGCCAACGCCTGGAGGAAGCTGCACCGGAGTGGTGCGGGTGTGGGGCGCCTCTTCTTTCGGCGGCTGAATGGGCACGGTGCCGCGAACTGGCGGCGGAGCGCTTGGCCGAACCTGGTCCGGCGGCGGCGGCGGACGGCGACCTTGAGCGTGCGCCGGAGGGGGCGGCGGACGGTGGCCTCGGGGCCGTTTCTTGTGGTGTTGATGGGCGGGAGGCCGATCGTCGGGATGGGTGGTGTGAATCACGCAACCCGCACCGATCAGAGCGCCGGTAATCGCCGCTAGGGCTGTCCGAAATCGCATAAAAAGCATCGTTACCCCCAAGGTGTCGCAGCTGGGAGCACAACACCTGGCATGACTGTCGTCAAGCTGCGGGCACGACACCGACGATGGGACCACCGGGCTAGGGGCAGGCCCCGAGGTGAATGTGCTCAACCTCACCTAGCGGCTCACCCAGGAACCGAGAGGCGACCCGCTCGAAGCTCTCCGGCATATCGGTAACCAGCACCGAGAGCTTGCCCCGCGCCCCCGGTGGCGCAGCCATGCCGCGCTGCTCGAGAAACACCCTCACGTCAGCGGCGGTCTGGACGGCACTGTCCACCACGGGGATGGTTCGGCCGCTCATGGCCTGCAGCTGGTCGGCGATCAACTGGCGGAACAACGGGAAGTGGGTGCAGCCGAGCACCACGCAGGCCACAGTCAGCTCAGGCTTCGCTGGCGGCCCCGGATCGGGGCCCAAGAAGGCCGACAGATAGCGCCGCACGACCAGCCGGGGGACCTCACCATCGGTCCACCCCTCTTCGGCCAGGGCCACCAGTAGCGGTGCCGGTTGGCCAATCACCTCGGTTCGACTCGAGATCGCCGCAACGGCTCGAGTGTAGGCTCCAGAAGCAATCGTGCCTGCGGTGCCGAGCACGCCCACCGGATCTTCGCCGGCCACCGCCGTGGCGGCCCGTGCGCCTGGCACGATGACACCAGTGATCGGTAGGTCGAGCTCACCACGCAGCATCTCGATAGCCACTGAGCTGACGGTGTTGCATGCCACGACCAGTGCCTTGACCCTCCGGCTGGCGAGTTTGGCGGCGCAGTTGAGCGCGTAGCTCATCACCGTCTCTGGCGAGCGCGTACCGTAGGGAACCCGGGCGTTGTCACCGAGGTAGATGATGTCCTCGTGGGGGCACTGGGCGCGCAACGCTCGCACCACCGTCAGGCCGCCGAGACCTGAGTCAAAAACGCCCAAAGGCGCACTTTCGTTAGCTTTTCCCATCGGTGCACCCACCCATCGCCGCCGTCGAAGGGGGCCGAGCATAGGGGAGGTCAGACAGCCGACAAAGAGCGCTTTTGCTTGGTGCCGACCGATCCTATGCTGCGGCGGTGATGGGCGACGACGAAGACAAGGGTGGAATCGTACTCGGTGGAATCTCGTTCGGTGACGGCATGCCGGCAAAACCGGCGGACGGGGCGAAAGAGAAGGAGAGGTCGACAGCGACGGCGGGGAGCGAGGTGAGCACCCGCGGCCCGGCGACGCGACCTGCCGCGCTCGGCGATGCGCTGCTGCCCCTGCGAGCCGTGGCGGTCGCCGATTTGATGCCCCGAGACGAATACAATGCCGGAGCGAACCCGCCGGAACACGCAACCCGCATCGAAGTGGGCCACTTTGACGAGCTGTTCAAGCGGCTGCTGCCGCGGCTGGCCATCGAGGTCGAGAGCGTGCTCCTCGATGGGGGCATGGCCCGAGTCGACCTGTCCCCAGTGGCCATCAAGAGCTTTCGGCCTGACAGCCTGATACGCGAGGTGCCGCTGCTTCGCTCGCTGCTCGACGGCAAGCGGGTGCTGGAGCGGCTGCGGGACGGCTCGACCAGCATCGAAGCCGCTGCGGACGAGCTGAATCGTCTGTGGAATGGCTCGTCATTGGTGAGCAAAGTGCTCGGTGGGGTCGAGGTGAAACAGGCCGGGGCGCCGAGGCCTGCTGCTCCCGAGCGGACCGACACCTCCCCAGGAGACGTGGCGCGGATCCTGGACATGGTCGACACCGGCACCAAGGCAGACGACGTCGTCGCCGGCGGTGGCCCGGCGGCACCCTCCGCTGCCACGCCCTCAGCTGGCGCAACCAGTAAGGGCCGCTTCGATGGGTTCATCGCCGCCGTGGCCAAGAGCGGCAAAGGCCAACCCGGCGCTCGTCCCGACGAAGGGATCCGCACCATCGAGAAGGCGCTCAGCCTGCAGCTAGGCGCCATCGTGCAGCACCCGGAGGTCCACCGGCTGGAAGAAACCTGGCGGGGCCTCAGCTTCTTGGCTGGACGGACGCCCAAAGAGGGGGTGCAGCTAGAGGTGGTGAGCGCTCGGCCGGCAAACATGGCGGCCGCTCTCGAGCGAGCGATCGCGGCGAACACCGGCATCGAGCCGCCTGTATCGTTCGCGGTCGTCGACACACTGGTCGAGGGAGACGCCGCGTCGCTGGCACAGTGGCGACAGCTGGCCGAGGTCTGCGAGGCGAGCTGCGTGCCCTGCCTTGCCAATGCCACGCCGTCCCTGCTCGGCCAAAGCGATCTCGACGGTATCGACCGACTCGACAACAAGCAGGGACTGTTCGACACCCCCCAACAAGTGCCCTGGCGATCAGAGGCCGCCCGCCCGGCGACCCTGTGGTCGAGCCTGGCGCTCAACCGCGTGCTGGTTCGCTCGGCTTACGACAAGCGAACGAGTCGGGTGCGGGAGGCCACCGTCGAAGAGCTCCCGGCTGACGACGGCGCAACGATTTGGATGCAGCCCTGCTGGGCCGTCGCATCGCTGATCATGCGCAGCTTCGCCAAGACCGGCTGGCCCTGCAACATCACCGGGGCGCGAGACACTGGCATTATCGAAGATTTGCCGGTGCGAGAGGTGCCGCTGGGCTACGAAGGTAGCGAGCACGCTGCCATTCCCACCGAGGCGTTCTTCTCGACTGAGACCCAACGAGCCTTGGGACGAATCGGCATCCTGGCCCTGGCCTCTCAA
The DNA here is from genome assembly GCA_030590865.1 of Myxococcales bacterium. Taxonomy (GTDB): domain Bacteria; phylum Myxococcota_A; class Polyangia; order Polyangiales; family Polyangiaceae; genus JAPYTK01. The sequence goes on from JAUVCD010000191.1 coordinate 10,811, forward strand.
CCCAACAGCGACGCCGCCTACCTCTTGAGCGCAGCAACAGCCTACGTGCCGCCGCCGAAACGAACCCAGGACTACGACACCGCCGAACCCGAAATGCGGCTTCCCCGCGCCCCGTTAGGGGATCAGCTCTTCGTCGCACGAGTGGTCCAGTTCCTCCAAGCGTTGGGGGGACGGCTCGCCACCGACTCGGACCCCGCGGAGGTCAAACAGGTGCTCGAAGCTGCTCTCGGAGAGCTGTTCGACGTGGCGCCACCTTCAGGTCCGGAAATCAGCGTCGAGGTCACGAGCTCGCCCAGCGGACTCAGCGCCTCGGTCACCGTGCGGCCCCGCCGATTCTTGGGCGTGCAGATGGAAGAGATCACCCTCGGCGTTCCACTCAACTGACCCTGGCCCATCAGGGACGGAACCGCTTCACGAGGACGGGAAACAGCTGCTCTAGATCATCCTCCTGCCAGCGATCGCCTTCCATCACGATGCTGATGGGTTCGGCGCTCTCGTGGAAGTCGTCACGGCCGGTCCGGCGTGAATAGGCTCTTGCCGGAGCCGACCAAAGGGCTGCGAACTCGGCAGATTGACCGGGCTGCGCACGGTCCGCCGCCCGTTCTGGATCCGCCAAGGCGGCCTCGAAGTAGGCACGGCCCTGGACCATCACCCAGCCGACGAAGGCGTCGAATTGCTCGGCCGCGCCGCCACCGTTGACGATGAAAGCCACGGCCATCCAATCCCAGCGGTAGGCATCAACCACCCGCTGAGCGAAAAGCCGTTGGAAGCGCAGAATCTCCTCGGCCGAGAGCTCGGCCAGAAGCGAAACCATCCGCTCGCCCCGCTGATCCAAGTCCGGGGCGCCCTCGCCGCTCTGTTCGACGAGCGCCCAGAATTGTCCGACGTCCATGACGGTGATGACTGTGTCTCTTTCCCTGGGCCGCTGCAACCGCTGCTTGCCAACCGCCTCGACGGATCGGGAGCTGCGGGGGCATTCGCTCGCCACGCCACTGGCGCCAAACGCGACAACGGCCGGTGGGCATTGCCAACCAGCCGTTGTCCCTTGATGCCCAGGTCACTGCATGCCCAGAGCCTGGGCACCAGCACCTCGAGGGCTACTCCTTGTCGAGCTTGCCGACCAGGCCGAGGGTGAAGAACGCACCCATGTACTTGAAGTGGGGGCGCACCTTCATGTCGACCTTGTACCAACCCGCATTGCCCGGCACGTCTTCGACGGTGATCTGGGCTTTGCGCAGTGGGCGACGACCGCGAATCGATGCCGACACCACATCCTGGTCAGCCACATACTGGCCGATCCACAAGTTGAGCTCGCGCTCCAGATCCGCTCGCTCTTTCCAGGTGCCGATCTGCTCGCGCTGCAGCACCTTGATGTAGTGAGCCAGTCGGCAGGTGATGAAGAGATAGGGCAACTGGGTGCCGAGGCGGAAGTTCAGCTCGGCGTCGCGACCCTCTTGGCTCTGTCCAAAGAACTTCGCCTTCTGGGCCGAGTTGGCCGAGAAGAAGCAGGCGTTGTCCGAGTCCTTGCGGAAGGTGAGGCCGATGAAGCCCTCTTCGCTGAGCTCGTACTCCCGGCGCTCGGTGAGCATCACCTCGGTCGGGACCTTGGTCTGAACCTCGCCCATCGCCTCGTACTGATGGAGGGGCAAATCCTCGACCGCACCGCCCGCCAGGGGACCGATGATGTTCGGGCACCAGCGATACTTGGCAAAGCTGTCGGCGACGCGGGTCGCCAAGGCATAGGACGAGTTGCCCCAGAGATACCGCTCGTGCTCGCCAACGACCTCTTCTTCGTAGTTGAAGGCCTTGATCGGAACGGTGTTGGAGCCATAGGGGAGCCGCAACAAGAAGCGGGGCATGGTCAGACCCACGTAACGAGAGTCCTCCGACTCGCGGAAGCTCTGCCACTTGGTGTACTGAGGCCCCTCGAAGACGGCCTTCAGGTCCTTCATGTTCGGCAAGCCCAAGTAGTCGTCAGCGCCGAAGAACTGGGGACCCGCCGCAGCGATGAACGGCGCGTGGGACATGGCGGCAACGGCTGCGCAGTTCTGCAGCAGCGCGATGTCCTGGGGCCCTGGACCGAAGTCGAAGTTGGCCACCAGCAACCCGTAGGGCTTGCCGCCGAACTGACCGTACTCAGCCGAGTAGACCAGCTTGTAGAGCCCGCTCTTCGGGATCTCCGGCGAGTCCTCGAAGTCCATGAGCAGGTCATCTTTGGAGACGTTGAGCATCTCCACTTTGACGTTCTCACGGAAATCGACCCGATCGATGGTGAACTTCAAGCCACGCCAGGCGCTCTCCAGCTTCTGGAACGCGTCGTTGTGAACGATCTCGTCGATCTGCCGGGACAGCTTGTGATCGATCTCGGCGATCATGGCGTCGACGAGGGCCTTGTCGACCTTTTCGCCTTCGCGCTTCGGCTGCACCAGCTCGGCGATGAACGCCTGGACGCCGGCTTTGGCTACTTCGTAGCCCTCGTCGCCTGGCGACATCTTGGTTTCAGCAAGAATCTCGTCGAGCAGCGATTCGCCCTCGAGAGTCTGGGCACCAGCTTCGCCTTTTGCCTCTTCAGACATGACTTACTCCCCTTCTTCCTTCTTGAGGCCAAGCTCGTTGATGATCTTGTTCCGTGAGCCGGGGTCGTTGAGGATGCCTTGGATCTTGCTGCGGAACGCCTTCTCGTTGCCCAGTGGGCCCTTCAAAGCCGTCAGCGCTGCCCGTAGATCGAGAAGCTTCTTGAGCTCAGGCACCTGATTGGCAATCGCCTCGGGGCCCATGTCGGACAGACGGCGGAAGCGCAAGTTCACGTTGAGCTCGCTGTCCTCCTCCTCGCTCAGCTTGTCGGCAACCGAGAAGTTCACGCTGAGCTTCTGCTCAGCCATCACCTTCGAGAAGTTGTCTTTGTCGACGTTGATCGGCTTGCGATCCTCGAGCGGCCGCGGGTCGGGCCGCGTGGTGTAGTCGCCCATCATCAACATCTTCAGCGGTAGCTCGACCTCCTCTTGGGCATCCCCAGTGGCCGGTTTGTAAACGATGTTGACGCGCTCCTTCGGCGCGACCGATCCTTCCTTCGCCATGACGGACAGCTCCTCTCCCCCGTACTCAGAAATGGCAGAATAGAGCCACCTTGCCCAGCCGCCGGAGGGACGCAGGCCGGGCGAGGGACCGGGAGCATACTCAATATCGCCCTATGGGCGATCAGCTTTTTTTGACTTTCTCATCCCTGAGAGTCGCCATCGGTTCAGCACTCGTCAGCCCTTCTTCTTGCCGCCCCTGAGCTTGAGCGCCATCGCTGGATCAAGCTGACAGAGACGGTCGAA
>JAUVCD010000660.1 GCA_030590865.1 Myxococcales bacterium
GCCCCGGCTCGGTGACGGGCCGGGGCTATCCCGACCGCCTTCGTGTTTGCCGGGGCTGCTGCAGACATCGTCAGATGCCGATCCTACGGTGCTCGTGTGGGTTCGCTTGGGTGATTGGCCGCAGATTGTCGAGGCCCATTAATCAGTCACGAGATACTGGGGGACGGGGTGCGCTGATTGAGGGAAATGAAATGAAGAAAAATTGAAATAGTGCTGGACCGATTCTGCGGGGGTCTGAGTGTGGGAGGGAGGCTCGTTGTTGCATTGCGCGATAGTTGCTCCCTCTCTCACGCTAACGGCGTCTTGCGGGGATTTGGACTGGGCAAGTGTGGCGCAGTGCTTAACGTGGTCTCGGGGGCGCTCATGAGGTCGAAATGGCGGGTGCGATGCGTTGTTATGGGGAGTCGAGATGAGTGTTATCGTCCGGATCTGTCGACCAATGAGCTCATTGCTGAGCTTGGGCGTTTGCTTGATGATGGGCGGCGTGTCGAGCGGCTTGTCTGTCGATATCTAGCCGATTTGGCTGACCATATCGACCGGGAGCCGTTCGACATTTTTCGCGGCTATTCGGATGTCTACCACGCGGCTCGCAATTTGTTTGGGTTGGGCGTGCGGGCTACTCGTGAGCGGGTGCGGGTGGGTCGGGCGTTGCGCGAGTTGCCGCGAATCGAGCAGGCTTTTGTGGATGGGACGTTGAGTTATTCTCGGGTTCGGGAGGTGACTCGGGTGGCTTTCGCGGAGACCGAGGGGGGCTGGTTTGAGGCGGCGGCGGTGTTGCCCATGCGGGTGCTTGAGCACCGGGTCGCTGAGGCTGGGTGCGGGCGGAACGACGGGGAGGCTGGCGAGCAGGCTGGCGGGGCGGTTTGCGGGCGGAACGACGGGGAGGCTGGCGAGCAGGCTGGCGGGCAGGATGATGATGTTGCAGGCGGGGCTGGTGGGTGGCCTGCCGTTGGGCGCGGCGATGGGCTGAGGACTGAGGGGGCGCACGCGACGCTGTCTTGGACGAGTCCGGATACGGTCGAGGTGCGTTTGCGAATGAGTGCTGCGACCTGGGGGTTGTTGGAGCGCGCGATGGAGGGGGCGCGGCGGGCGGGGCAGGGGGCTGCGTTGCTCAGCGATGCCGAGGCGCTCGAGGCTGTGGCCCGCGATGCTCTGGTCAGGCAGGAGGAGGCGCCGGGTGAGGTTAGTGATCCGCGGCGGAATGTGGTGCTCTACGAGTGCCAGATCTGTGGCCGCACTGAGCTCGAGACTGGGCGGGGGCCTATCGAGCTGGGTGACGGGGTGGCGGCTGCCTTAGGGTGCGGTGCTGTGGAGCGAGATCTGCGCAGCGCGGGGCGGATCGTCAAGCGTGGCGGGGTGATTCCGGCGTCGGTGAAGAGGGCGGTGCGGTTGCGGGACCGGGACCATTGTCGGGTGCCGGGTTGTTACCGGAGGCGCTATGTGGATGTGCACCATATCGAGCACCAGAGCGCCGGCGGGACTCACGCTCGCAGTAATTGCTGCGTCCTCTGCACGACGCACCATGGCCAGCTCCACGCGGGGCAGCTGCGAGTGGAGGGCGATGCGGATGCCGAGTTGCGCTTCTACGATGACGAGGGTGAGCTCATGGGCGAAGGCCGGGCAGCCCTTCGCGCTGGCGTGACCCGAGGTGAGGTGCTGCCATTGGTTCACGAGCGCTGTGGAGGAACCAATGGAAATGAGGTGGCGAGCGAGGGTGGGTCGGGGGCGGCGGCTCGGGACAGTTGGGAGGGGGGCGAGCTTGGCGCATTGGCGACCCAAGGTGGGTCATTCCTCGTCGATGGGGAGGCTTCTCTCGATGAGGATCTCGGGCTCGGGCCTGAAGCTGTGCGGGTTCTGAGGGCTATGGGACGACGGGGTGGCTGGCATCCTGATGCTCTTTGCGCAGCCAGCGGGATGAGCGCTGGCGATGTGGCGCAAGGGCTCGGGTACTTGGTCGTGGCCGGATGGGTTGGGCAGACTTACCAGGGGTATCAGGCGGTGATGTGAGGCGCGGTTAGCTTCGCGGCTCTTGCAGAGGGCAATGCGAACGGGTTTCCGATTTGCGGCTCTCGCAGAGGCCACTGCGAGCGGTTTTCTGAGGGCCGCTATTTCAGCAGCTTCTTCACATCCTTCTCTATCGCATTGATGGTGGTGGGGCCGTAGCCGCTGTGGATGTGGCGGATGATGCCTTGGCGGTCGAGGATGTAGCTGGCTGGGAAGGCTGGGGGGGCGTAGGTCGTCTTCGTGATTTCCTCTACGTCCCAGAATAGGGGGAAGTCGACTGGGTGTTGGTGGGCGAAGGAGAGGAGCTGGTCGGCGTCGATGCTTTCCGGGTTGTCGATCGAGATGGCGAAGACGGCTAGGTGGCCGGGGTGGCGGTCGAGGAGTTGTTGGTAGCGGGGGAAGGAATGGCGGCAGGGGTCGCAGTAGGTGGCCCAGAAGTCGATGATGACGACTTTTCCCTTGGCTTGTTCCAGGGTTTTGGGGCCGTTGCCGGCGATGGCTTCGGCGGTGATGGGGGGGGCTTGTTTGCCCAGCAAGCCGGTTGGGATGTCGGCGGGGCTTTGCGGGTCTGGGCTGCAGCTGGCGGTGATGATGGCCATCGCCATCACGCGGGTCCAGGAAAGCCGGCGCTGCGGCAGCTGGGGGACACTCACAGGCGAGCGACCATGGGTTAGGGCTGGCGGTCGACGATGGAGGCTAAGAGCTCTCCCTCGGTGCACAAGGTGCCGTCGACGGTGACTTCGCCTGAGAATTTCCAGACGTTGGAGCGGTGGTGGGTTACCTCGGCGTAGAGGTCCATGCGGTCGCCTGGGACTACGGTGTGGCGGAATTTCGCGTTGTCGATGCCGAGGAAATACATCAGGTTCGAGGTCGGATCGAAGGGCTCGGAGACATAGGCGAGGATGCAGCCGATTTGGGCGAGTGACTCGAGGATCAGCACGCCGGGCATGATGGGTCGCTGGGGGAAGTGCCCTGGAAAGAAAGGCTCGTTGTAGCTGACGCACTTGTGGCCGCGGATGTATTTGCCGGTCACCACTTCGGTGACCCGGTCGACCATCACGAAGGGGAACCGGTGGGGCAGGATGGACAGGATTTGGTGGATTTCCAGAGTGACTGGATCGACCCGCTTGTCCACCATGGTTGCCCCTACCTCGAGCGCTTGATGATACCGAAGTCGCGGTGACTTCGCCGGCTAATCGCCCTTCTTGTCGTCCGCCTTCTTGTCGGCGCCCTTGTCGCTTCCGCCGCCTCCGGAGTTGTACAGCTGAACGACTCGGTCCGTCAGATCTAGATCAGTGCGGGCGAAGGGCACCGCGGCTCGGTCGACCACGATGTCGAAGCCTTCGCGATTGGCGACCCGCTTGATGGCTTTGAACATCTTGCGGATGATGGGCTTCATCAGGTCGCTTTGCTTCTTCTGAAGCTGCTTGTTGTACTCGATGAACTTGGTTTGGACCGAGACCATCCTGCGCTGCCAGTGCTCGGTGCGACGTTGTAGGGCTCTGCGGGACAGCACTCGCGCCTGCTTCTGCAGGTCGGTCTGCTCCCGCTGGAGATCGTCCTGTCGCCGGTCCAGCTCGGATTGTCGGCTGTGGGTGTAGTTGCGCAGGGTCGCGGCGGCGCGCAGGCCGTCTTCGGTCTGCATCATTGCGCCTTGCAGATCGACCACGGCGATCTTCGTCTGAGCAGCTGCACTCGTGACGAATAAGAAGACCGCGCACCCGACGAGCCAGCGGCGCCAAGGGATGGGGCGACGGGAGCTCGGGATGGCCCAGCGTGGGATGGCCCAGCCTGGGATGGCCCAGCGGCGACGAGAAAGGTCTGAATTGGTCACGGCAACGCTCTTCTCTTCTCTTCTCTGCTCTGGTCGGATTCTCATATCCCGACCCCGGGCGGCCGACCAGGTCGCAATGATTGCGTGGTAGCCGGGGCTGCGCTAGAAAAGTTTTCATACCCGGCAGGAACACCTGCTGGTGTGCGTGGAGCCGAAGCGAATGATGCGGCGTGTGCTAGTCGTCGATGACGAGGAGAACCTGAGGCTGGTTCTGCGCACGTTCCTCAAGCGTCAGGGCTACCAGGTCGAGGTGGCCGACAACGGTGAGACGGCGCTCGAGATGGTGGAGAGCTTCGGTCCCGACTTCATCCTGACTGATGTGCGGATGCCTCGCATGGGCGGCCTCGACCTGCTTGCGACGCTGCGTGCCAAGGGCAACGAGGCCACTGTCGTGGTGATGAGCGCCTATGGGAACATCGATCTCGCTCTCGAAGCGATGAAGGCTGGCGCCTACGACTACGTTCAGAAGCCCTTCAAGAACGACGAGATTCTGCTGACGCTTCGCAAGGCCGAGGAGCGCGAGTGCCTCCGGCGGGAGAACCGCGCGCTGCGCCAAGAGGTGCTGCGGGACAACGTTTTCGAACAGATGCTCGCCAAGAGCGAGTCGATGCAGAAGATTTTTCGGACCATCACGAAGGTGGCGGTCTTCAAGACCACGGCGCTCATCTCGGGCGAGAGCGGTGTGGGCAAGGAGCTGGTGGCCCGGGCGCTTCACCAGCGCTCGGACCGCAAAGACGGGCCCTTCGTGGCGGTGAACTGCGGTGCCATTCCGGAGAACCTGCTGGAGAGCGAGCTCTTTGGCCACAAGCGGGGTGCCTTCACCGATGCCTCTTCCGACCGAGTCGGGCTGTTCGAGCAGGCCGATGGTGGCGTGCTCTTCCTCGATGAGATTGGCGAGTTGCCCCTGCAGTTGCAGGTGAAGCTCCTGCGGGTCCTTCAGGACGATACGGTGCGGCGCATCGGTGACAACCGCGACATTCCCATCGATGTGCGGATCACTGCGGCCACCCATCGCGACCTGTCTGCCGAGGTCGAGGCGGGGCGGTTTCGGGAGGACCTGTTCTACCGCGTCAACGTGTTGCAGATCCGCGTGCCCCCCTTGCGAGAGCGGCGGGAGGATATTCCGCTGCTCATCGATCACTTCATCGACAAGAACAACGCCCGGTTGGGGACCAGCATTCGCGCGATCAACCCTGATGCGCGGCGCCTGCTGATGGAATACTCCTGGCCCGGCAACGTGCGGGAGCTGGAGAACACCATCGAGCGCGGCATCGTCCTGGCCGAGGCCGATACGCTGACGGAAGCGGATTTGCCGGACCGGATCCACCAAGCCCGAGATCCGATTCGGTTGCAGCTGTCGAGCGGCGAGCTGTCCATCAAGAAGACCAACCGGGTGATCGAAG
>JAUVCD010000125.1 GCA_030590865.1 Myxococcales bacterium
TGCCTGCTCGCCTTGTTTGCGCTGTCGAGCGCTTGCGGCGGCGGGGAAACCAAGCCGGCACCGCCTCAGCCGCTACCGGCCTGCGAGGAGCACGAGCTTGCGCTGCCCGACGGTGGCTGCATCCGCCCCGGCGTCCCGCCCGACGGCTGTGGCGAGGGGTTCGTGCACGACGGCGTTTACGGCTGCGAGCCCATCCTGCCCGCCGAGCCCTGCCCGCCCGGGCTGATGGCCGTGCCTGGCGACCAAACCTGCCGCGCCATCATGGAGTGCGGGCAAGGCAAATGGGGCGATCTCCCGGTCGACGACACAACCCAGTACGTCGATAGCACCTACACAGGCGGCGACTCCGACGGCAGCGAGGGCAAGCCGTGGCCGACGATCGGACAGGCCGTGGCCGACGCCACGCCTAACGCGCTGATCGCGGTGGCGGCCGGAAGCTACAGCGAAAACGTGGTCATCGGCGGCAAGCCCGTGCGGCTGTGGGGCGTCTGCCCCGAGCAAGTGGCGATCGAGGCGACGTTCCCGGCCACCGACCCCTGCCCGCTGGCCGCGGTGTGCATCGCCGACGGCGCCGACGGTACCGAGGTGGGTGGGCTCGCCCTGCGTGGCGCAGGCGTGGGCCTCACGCTATCAGGCTCCGAGGACGTGCTCGTCGACCGCGTCCGCCTACACGACAATGCCGAATTCGGCATCGACGCCGAAAGCTGGCTCGGCCCCACCGCCATCGATCTGCGTGGCTCGCTCATCGAGCAGAACCACGGCGCCGGCATCTACCTCTCAGACGCGAAGGCCACCGTGGACGCTTCGGTCGTGCGCACCACCCTGCCCCAGCCGTCCGACCAGGGGCAGGGGGATGGCATGATCATCCAGCTTTCGTGCGTCAACACGCCCACGGGCGTGCAGTGCGATCCGGCGACCCGCTCGAGCGCCAGCGTGACCCGCTCGCTCATCGAGCAGAACCACTCGCACGGCCTGGAGGTCAGTGGCTCGGACGTCACCGTGGATTCGTCGGTGGTGCGCGCCACCTTGCCCTGCGCGGCCGACCAGCAGCTCGGTCTCGGCATCTACCTCCAGCCTTGGTGCTTCGACACGCCCACGGGCACGCAGTGCGATCCAGGGACACGCTCGAGCGCCAGCGTGACCCGCTCGCTCATCGAGCAGAATCACGACGTGGGCCTGTTCGTCATGGGCTCGGACGCCACCGTGGACGCATCGGTGGTTCGTGCCACCCAGCCGAACGCCGCCGTTCAGCGGGGCGGGACCGGCATCCAGATCCAGCTTGCGTGCTTTGAATCGTCCACGATTGCTCCCTGCGACACGGCAACGCGCTCGAGCGCCAGCGTGACCCACTCGCTCATCGACCAGAACCACACAGCCGGCCTGTTCGTCGCCGGCTCGGACGCCACCATGGACACCACCGTCGTGCGCGCCACCTGGCCAAACGCCGACGGTTTGTACGGCGACGGCATTGGGGTCCTCAGCCCTGGGGGATCCGCCTCGACCGCCATCACGAACACGCTCATCGCCGACAGTGCTCGGGTGGGCGTGGGGAGCTTCGGCGGCTTCGTCTTGCTTGCCGACAGCCACATTCGCTGTGCAGCAATCGCGCTCAACGGCGAGCTGTTCCAGGACACCGACTACGAGGTCGAGGACCTGGGCGGCAACTCGTGCGGCTGCCCCATCGCCGATGGCCCCTGCAAACTGGTCAGCGCCGGCCTCGAGCCGCCCGACATCTTGCCGCCGAGCGAGTGAGAGGCTCGAGCTCCTGGCACCCTCTTCGACGCCGAAGCCAGGGAAGGGCGAGGAGAAATAGCCACTCCGGAGTGCGCGGCTCGGTGGCCACGTGGGTGCGGCAGCCGCATCCGCCGTCTTGCTCGGAGGGCCCCGTCGCAGCCGCGCCACCCCCTTGCCCGGATCCGGTCAATGGGTGGGGATAGGCGCAGGGGGTGTAATTGCGCCGTGGGGTGTCGTTGTGGAAGTCCCGACCTTCCAGAAGCGCCAGCACGACTCGGCGCTCGGTCCTTCCCATGAAACGAATCACAGCGAGCGCATAGCTCGACTCCCGACCGCTCGCGCGCCCCGACACAGAGCGCCAGCGCCAGCAGCAAGGCGAAGCCGTCGACCACATCGGCGACGTGGGCGGTCCACCCATGGTCGATGAGCCAGCCGACCAGGAACCGGTTGGTTGTCCATTGGGGAAGGGCCTGCAGGGCGATGGCGAGCACCGTTGACAGGACGAGTGCCTCCAAGAGGCTCGGCGAGGTTTCCTTGGGCGAGGTGGACATGACGGTGCGTGCTCGGCTGGTGGGCTGGCGTCATGCTTGGGCAGGGGTGGCGGACGGCGCGGCTCTCGTAGGATCACATCGACCGGTCGCGTCGGCTATGCTGATTGGGACAGCCGTCACCCTGGAGCAACTGAGCCGCCATGCCGAACCACGCTCGCCGTGCGCAGCGCTACCCCTTGCTCGCAATGACCGTTTCCGCTCTGGCCATCGGTCAGCTCGCTGCCTGTGGCGGCGATGTGCGCCTGTTCTCACCTGCGGGTGCGGGTGGCGGCGCGGACGGCGGGGTTGGCGGCAGCGGCGGTAGTAGTTCCAGTTCCAGCACCAGCGGCGGCGGCGACGGCGGGGTAGGTGGCCAACCGCCGCCTACTTGCGAGGATCTCGCGCCCCCCGACGGCCCGCCCGCCCAGTGCTCTCAGAATTCCAGCAACCCAGCCGGGCTGGACGTGAGCAACAACTGCCTCACCATCACGCTCGAGATCTTCTGGGTCGACTACGGCTGCGTCGAGCAGTCCTATGGCATTGTCGAGCCTGGCCACGTGTTCATTGTCACCTCCTTCCAAACCCACCCCTGGCGAGTCCGTGATCTCCAAAGCGGCAAGCTACTGCTCGACATCCCTCCATTGCTGGGACACACGAGTGTGGGCATTCCCTTTCCCTGACGGGCGAGCGCTCGCCCACCCGGGCCGGTTCACATAGGGCGTTTACACGGCCTATACTCGAGACCTGTCCCTTCATCGGCCTGCCGGGCGAGCGCGAGAAGCAGTGCATCTCCGGCGGCGCCCGGAGCTTCCTGCCCCAGCCGGACGGCTCGATCCCCTGGCCCTTCGCTAGACCCCAGCAAGGGCCTCCGCTGCCCAACGAGCCGGCGGAGCGCAACTGGCAGCCGCTGGCGACGATGAAGGAGCGTGAGCACCCTCGGTTACCACGTCAACTTCCGGCTGATCGACGGGCGAGTCATCGCCCCCACCGCCGCTGCCCGGCGGCGGCTCGCGCGTACCATGCTACGGGTAGGCGCGCGCTTCGACCTGGTCTCCTTCGGGGCGGGCGACACCCACCTGCACTACTCGGCGCTCTGCAGCCGGCAGGCGGCAGGTGAGGCGACACGATGCGTCAAGATCGGTCTGGGCCGCCACCTCAATCTCGACGCTCCCTTCGACCCCGCCCACTACGAGCCCATCCGGGACCAACGCCACCTGACCAACGCCGCGTACTACAACTGGCGGCAGGAGGCGCACCACGGCACCAGCGCCGATCCCCTACACGATGCGAGCAACCTGTCCGATCTGGTCGGTCTGCGCCTGGTGGGGGCGTACACGCGGGTCAACCTGGCCAAGTACCTACCGCGGGTCACGCAGCAGAGTCTCGTGCAGCGGCTCGGGCTTGATCTGGGTGGGGAGGTCGACTGCTGGGAGCAGCTTGCGGAGGCGGCCGCGGCGGCTGCCTGTTTGCCCGCCCTCGAAGGGCGCTCGGCCGCGGTGGTCGAGGCTCGCGCGGCAGCCGTCCAGGTGGCGCGGGGGGCGGTGCCTACTCCGCAGATCGCCGAGCTTCTCAGCCTTGGCGAGCGGGCCGCCCGGAAGCTCGCGACACGCCCGGTGCGAGCCGAGCTGGCGGAGGCCATTTCGCTGCAGCTGCGGGCTCGCTCGAGCCTGCGGCGGAAGCAACTTGGGGTAGATGGCCTGTCTAGCCCGGGTTGATTCCGCGAAGGCGGAACCAAGTGGCGGTAGATGGCGCTGTCTGACCCTGGTTGGTTCCGTTCCAGGGTGGCTGGAGGGGATATCGCGGAACCAACCCCGGGTAGATGGCCTGTCTAACCCGAGTTGGTTCCTGCCGGAGGGTCTCCGTTGGCCGTGGCCGAGCGGGCCGGGGCGACGTCGCGTTCAGATGCACCCGTTGTTGTTCGAATAGCAGAGCGTTCCCTGCCCTTTGTTGCAGCAGATGTCGTAGGGGCTCTGGCAGGCCGTGGGGCTGTTGGGGTTGCACTCGCACTCGTTTGAGGTGCTCTGGCAGGTCGGATCCTGGCCGGTGCCCGCCGGATCGCAGCAGACGTCGTAGGTGCCCACGCAGACGGCCGTGGGGTTCTGGGGGTCACACTCGCAGCCGTTGGCGGTGCTGTGACAAACCGGGATGCTGTCGCCCTCATCGCAGCAGACGTCGTAGGTGCCCACGCACTGGGCCGTGGGGTTGTTCAAATCACACTGGCAGCCGTTGGCGGTGCTCTGGCAAGTGCCCACCGAGGCGCCCTTCTCCAGGCAGCAGACGTCGTAGGTGCCGCCGCAGACGGCCGTGGGGTTGTTCACGTCGCAATGGCAGCCATTGGCGACGAACTCACAGGTGGGCGGGCCCTGACCCGTGTCGCAGCAATAGGGGGTGTTGCCGTCACAGGGCGGGTTGCACACCGGGCTACTGCCACCGCTTCCGCCAGAGCCGCTGCTCGACCCGCCACCACCAGCGGTGCCGCTGCTCGACCCGCCGCCACCACCCGTTCCACCGGTACCGCTGCTCGACCCGCCACTGCCGCCGGTGCCGCTGCTTGCCCCACCGGTTCCATTGGACGTGGTGGACGCGCCTGTCCCACCGGAGCCACCACCGGCGAAGGTCACCTCGTCGGAGGAGCACGCGGGCAAGGCCCCGGAGAGGCAGGCCACCGAGAGTGCGCAGATCGGCAGAGGCGCGTGACGAGTCATGTCCCCATTGTCGCACGATCCCTACGCCGGGTGGCGCGCCAACCGGCGGCGCTGGGAACGGCCCTACTCGTTAGACGGGGGGACCGCCCTTTTGGGCCAGCTCGTCCAGAAGCGGCTTGAGCTCGGCCTCGGGGTCCTCGAACTCCACCGCGATGAGCCGAGGCCAGAGCCCGTCAGGATCACGATCGTTCACGCAGATCCGCACGATGCGCCCTTCGATCGCGCGCTCCTTGGAGTCGGGCGTGAGCTGGAAGGTCACCTTCGCCACCTTGCCCTCCTCGAGGGTCACCGCGGTCTCGCAGCGACAGCTGCCGCGCAGCGGCTTCGTCCAACAAGCGATTCTGGTAGTTCTGCCTGACGCGACATAGGGCGTTTGGCGGAAGGCTGGGTGGGCCCCTTTCCCCGGCCCGCCGCCCAACTTTGCTAGCATGCGACCTAGGAGATTTGCGATGAAGCACACCACTCGACTGCTCAGCCCTATGGTCGCGACGTTCCTGCTCCTCGGCTGTGGCGGTGGCGACGGTGGTGACGAAGGCGGCGGCGGGACGGGGAGCGGTTTGGATCCGAACGTGCCACCGGTCGTCGACGGTGATTGGGTTCGCCCGACCGCGTCGACCACCTGGCAATGGCAGCTGTCGGGTACGGTGAACACCAGCTACGACGTCGATGTCTACGACATCGATCTGTTCAGGGAACCGGTGGCGCTGATCGATGAGCTGCACGCCGACGGCCGAACCGTCATCTGCTACTTCTCGGGCGGGTCGTTCGAGGACTGGCGTCCCGATGTCGCCGATTTCGACCCAGCTGCCCTGGGCACCGATCTGGAGGGCTGGGCGGGGGAACAGTGGCTCGACGTGCGTGATCCCAGCGTTCACGCCGTCATGCGGGCGCGGCTCGATCTGGCGGTGGACAAGGGCTGCGACGGGGTGGAGCCGGACAACATGGACGGCTACGACAACGACAGCGGCTTCGACCTCACCGCCGAGGACCAGCTGGCGTTCAATCGCTTCATCGCCAACGAAGCCCACCAGCGCGACTTGGCCGTGGCGCTCAAGAACGATGGACCGCAAGCCGATGAGCTGCTGGCCTACTTCGACATGAGCGTCAACGAGGAGTGCCACCAGTTCGACGAATGTGGTGACCTATTGATCTTCGTCGACGCCGATAAACCCGTCTTCAACGCCGAGTATCCTGGCGACCTCGCCGCCGCCGAGGCGGCGGAGACGGACATCTGCGCCGAGGCCGCCAATGCCGACACCCGTACGCTGATCCTCCCGCTTGAGCTCGATGACAGCTACCGCATCAGCTGCGACTAACGGCGGCGGCAGGCAGGCGCAGCCAGCTTGGCTGAATGTGGCCATATGTCGCATGAGATGCGCAAAAAATGGGGGCGGAGGGCATCCGTGATCGGTTAAGGAGCCCACGCGATTTCAAGCGCACATCGGTGATCATTAACGCCTGGGTGGGCGAGGTGAGCCGCTGTCTCGCAGCGACGTTCCCCCATTGTCGCATAACAAGCGATTCTTGTAATTCTGCTGTCGAGACGAAATAGGGTGTTGGTACGTGTGGATTCAATCGGTCAGCGCATCACCTTGCCAAGGTAGATGACCGACATGTCGAAACGAGGCCTACGACGCTTTTCAAGAACCGAACGAACTGAACGCTGTAGCCGGTGGCATCGAGGCGAGAGCCTGGGCGAGATACTCAATGGTGCGCTCACCGGTTGACTACGCCCGGGCTATGCTCTCAGCGTGAGGTTCTCAGCCATTTTGGGCGCATAGGGGAGCTCGGTGCGAAGCTCCACGCCATACTGGGCCACGAGCTCATTTGTCTCGATGTATTCGCGATCGAGGAGCGCCGCAGTCAGCCTCCCCGCACCTGGCGGGCTCTACGCTCGGCACAGTCGCGCCGCGTCGAAGGGAGTGTGCGCGGAGGGCTTGCCTTCGACGAGCGGCGCCGCCGGTTCGCCACCGCCACAGCCTGCCAGTGCCCTAACGCCTCGCCTCTGCAGAGAACCGAGTGGAATTGCGGCTCCAACACTACCGAGGAAGCCAAGAACGTTACCAAGACGCTGCCCGATCAACAGGGGAGAGCTACTTGACGTTGGGCACCGATAAGACCGTTGCCGCAGCTATCCTCTCGAGTAGGACGTTCTGCGTACGCAAGAGCTTGTTGGTATTGGCAACGGATATCCAAATACCAATGGGAGCAATGATTACAACCATTATGGCGGTCCAAGTCATCAAGACATCCATGGCAACTCCTGTTCACTTTGCACACGTGGTGTGTTTTCCGCCGGCCCTTTTCCATGTACTAGCAGCATCTCTTGCCGATGGGGTAGCTCGTCGTCCAGGCGCGTTCGGTCATGCCGGTCGCTTTGACAGCTTGCTTCTAGACGGTGGATCCGGCTGGTTGGCCTTGGAGTGAAGATGAGCTCTCAGAACCGCATCGTCGCGGGCTTGGTGAGTGCGGCTGGTGCCGCCATCGTCGTAGGGATGTTGCGGTCTGCCGGATGTGCTGTCACTCGGCGACCACCCCCATTTTCGCATATGTAATAGGCGATTGTGCGAGTGCGCCTGAGGCTGGACTTGCCGCGGTCCTTTGGACACCTAAACGGCCTGCCGGGTGGCCTCCTCGAAGATCATCGGGCTCACCCCGCCGACATGGCTGTGGCGCCGCTTCCGGTTGTAGAACACCTCGATGTAATCGAAGAGGGCGGTCCTCGTCGGCGGTACTCGTCAAGATAGTTGTCGCCAGCCACCTTGCTCAGCGCCGGGCCGCTCCACCACCCCTACTTCAGAACTAGTCGTGGCGCGGCCGTTCCGGCGTACCGAAGGCCTCCCGCAGTCGTTGCGACACTTGCAAGCCTGTCGCCACGCTGTTGTGGATGAGCCGGAGCGGATCCTCTTGGTCGGAGCGGTAGATCTCGTAGAGCAGGTGGTAGACCTGCGCCTTGGTGAAGAAGACGTCGTCGATGCTCTCGATTTGGTCGAGCGAATAGCTGAATGGCGGCTGGCCTCTCCGCAGAGCCTTGGCGAACTGCCATTCGGAGAGCAAATGCAGTGAGCCGTCGGTGTCGACCATGAGCTCTGAGTTGAGCACCGTGGGCTCTGCCTTGTGTCGCAGGTTCTTGATGAAGAACGGGGCCTCGTCGCCCTGGGCCAGCATGTCGTAACGAGCCACGAAATCGCCTACCAGATCGACGTATTGCGCTATGAGATCATCGTCCCATAGGTAGCCAATGGCGTAATTGATGGCGATGTTGTTGAAGCCTTGGGCTAGGATGTGCTCGAGATCGGCGTGCAGGGAAGGAAAGGTGTCGGGGGTGAAGACCAGCACGGCGTTGTAGCGGATGCCGTGTTTACGCACGTGGGCGACGTTCGCAATGAGTGATCGGTAGGGATTGAGGCGCCTATCGAGCGGGATCTTGTTGCGGTTGTGGGATGCCTCGGTGCCGTCGAGGCTGATCTCCAGCTCCACGTCGAAGCCTGACAAGAAACGGCAGAAATCGTCGCTGAGCTCGATCCCATTGGTGACCAGGTAGTACGAGTCACGCTTGCCCAGCCGCTGCGCTCGGCGGTGGGTCGTCTCGATCAGCTCACGAACCCAAGGCTTGCGCAGCAAGGGCTCACCGCCTGCGAAGTCGACTCTGAAGCGGCGGTTGCTGCTGTTGAGCAGCACCTCGATGGCCCGCTGGGCGTCGGCGAGGGACAGATCAGCATCTCGCTTGTCCACTGGGCAGTAGACGCAGCGAAGCTGACAGCGGCGAGTCGACATCAGCTGGAGGTTGCGCTTGTGGACGTCGAGCACCCGGGCCAGTCGGTGGGCGATCTCTCGGTTGCCATCGGCGCAGAGCTCGATGAAACGCAGCTGTGAAGCGAGCGCCGCGATTCGCTGGTGGTCTTGTTCGCCCACCAAGTAGTGCAGCCGGGCGAAGATTACGTGATCCACCGTCTTGAGCAGCAAGGCCGGCTTGTCCATGGCTTGCTCGAAGAGACGATAAACCTGGGCGTTGATGCGCCGCTGGTCGGCGAAGATGCGGACCGGAGCATGGGGCGACTTGAAGTGGAGATAGAGGGCCAAGATGGCCCCATCGATGAGGTCGTCGCCATGGTGCACGCCGATGATGTCGACCTGGGCATGCTGGTCACCACGAGTCATCGCAGCTAGGGCCTCGACGAGGGCGGTGCGAGCTTCAGGCTGTCGCAGTGGTTCGAGGTCCTCGACCCACAGCCGAGCCGAACGGGTCGGGTCCGCCGGTTGCAGGGTGGAGAAGCCGGCGTGCTTTTCGACCGCGCCCGGTTCCTGCGGAAGCGTCCAGGCTTCGATAGCGCTCAGCGACGGCATGGTCCTTCGCCTCCAGGTTTCACTTCAGCACCAGCCTCGAGCACGCCGAGGGTAACCTCGATGCCGCCGTCGCGGCGCAGCTCGACCGCGTCTGGATAGCCTTCGCGACCATGGTCTGCCAGGCATTGTTGGGCGGCGTCGTAGCTGGGATGAGTCCCCAGCCCGGCGACGATGCGTCGCGACAAGGTCGGGTTGCAACGCCAACGGCTCTCGCTGATCCACAGGGCTGCCACTGGGGCGTCATGGTGCCAGCGGATGGCCCAGATCCCTTCGGCGCCGTCGTCGAGCAGACCCTTCAGGCGCGGTGCCAACGAGGTGGGCACCCACGGGTGTGGTGGCTCGCGGTGGCGGGTGAGAAATCCATCGGTGCCTGCCGGAAGGGCCACGGTCCAGGCCAGCAGCTCTAGGCCCGCGGGGACCTGAAGGTCGTGGTCGACCCGCTGCAAGTCGTCCAGATAGACTACCGCCTGATCCGACCCATCGCTGTCGACCATCAAACGGGTATCCGAGGGTGCTGAATCGAACAAGCCGGTGAGGCGTGGAGAGGGCCACCGGGCCATCACGCCCTGGCGCCATCGGTCCCGCTCTCCCTGGCAGCTCAACGCCAGCCGCACCGGCCGGTCGCTGTCGTCGAGCGGGAATACCAGCCCCATCTTGAAGTCCTCGAGCAGATCGTCGCAAAGCGGTCGGTCGATGAGCTCATCGAGCCGCTGTGGGACTCCCTGGGGCCAAGCGATCGCTAGTAGCTGGTCCACCAAATGGGTCATGGCGTGAGGTTTTCTGCACCCAGGTCGTCGACCTTCGAGGGGGCGGTGGCGGCACGCCGACCTCGGCGACTCTCGATTCGCTCGACGAGCTCAGTCGCTGGCTGTCGACCCAAGACCTGGCGGACGACCTGGAGTGGGTCGTCGAATAACGGCGACAGCTCGCGCTCGTCGTAGTGTCGTCCCATCGAATACATCCCGGCACAGATGGGATCGAAGCGACAAGGGTCACAGGCCGCACCTTTGTCGTGAAGAAACTCTCGTTGCCGCACCAGGCCCTTGTCATCCAGAAAGCGGATGGATCGCTCCTCTTCTTTGATGATCTTCCGCGTTTCGGTCGACGCCCAAGCAAACCGGGGCATGACACAGAGCGGCACTCGCTCGGCTCGGAATGTTCGACCCGTCCGGTGCAGATGATCCATGGCCTGTTCGAGAGGGATCTGAAACTCGTGAGGCCGGGGGATGCACTCTGGGTGTGCCTCCGCTCGGTTCCCCTCTGGGTCCATGTTGTTCCAGACGAAATGTCGGATGAATGGGAACCGCTTGCAGAGCCACCGGACTGACTCGTGGAGATGATCGGAATTATAGGCATTGATGACGATGTTGATGTCGCTCGTCACCCCCATGGCCGGGACGTGGGACAAACACGTCACCACCTTGTCCCACGACCCTGGGTTTTGGGTGATGAAGTCATGGACCTCGGGCCGGTGGCTCTGAATGGACACGTGAAGGTGGGTGAGTCCCGCCGCCACGCATTGCTCGAAGAAGGCCTTGCGAGCGAGCAGCTGCCCATTGGTGATGACCCGGCTCTGCAGGCCTCGCTCCGAAGCATAGTGCAGCGTTGCAAACAACAAGGGCGACGTGGTCGGCTCACCACCGGTCAGGATCACGCCGTCATAGGCAAGGTCGACCAGGTGGTCGATCTCCGCTCGCATTTGAGCTTCGGTGAGCTCTGCACCGGTGGGCGGATTGCTACAGAAGCGGCACTGCTGCACGCACTGACGGGTGAGCTGGAGATAACCTAGGTTCGCCATGGGTCAGTGGAGGAGTCCGTCGAAATGGCGGGTGAAATGTTGGGTGGAGCCTCTGAATCTTCGCTGGCTTTGGCGGCGCTGATGGCCAAGGGATCGAGTGGTGGAGGTTCGGGCGCGCCATAGCCTGGCAGGCTCGGTGCCGGCGCTTCAGGTTGCCGACCGGTGGCGAGCCGAGCAGGCGGCGCGGGCCAGCTGGCCCGCAGTTGCTGCGCCGCCTGCTCGGTGGCCGGTCCGGAGCCGAGTGGTTGCAGGGCCGAGAAACCCAGGTGGCGGAGCTGATTGATGTGGGCACCTTCGCAGCGGTCGAAGACCGGGCATGAGGCGCAGCGCAGCGACTTGGCTCGATAGGCCGTGGCGATGTGGTGGGCGACCAGCTCGACGATGCTCAAGCGACCGGTCTCGGGATCGAACAGCCTGCGGGGAAGGACTCGCCGCTCGGCTACCAGCAGGGTGCCAGGTGCCAGACAGGCCGGCAATCCACTGACGGGTATGGGCAGGGCCAGCTCGTGGAAGAAGGCAGCTGGATCAGGGACGTCCTCCACCACGCAGGTGGCCAGCTGGTCGTGGGCGGGTTGGTGCACCCGTAAGGCAGCGAGGGTCTCGCGCAGCCGGTCTCGGTGGCTGAGCAGCCAGGCTGCAGTGCGACGGTTGAGACGGATCTCCAGCTCGGCGCCGTCTGGTAGATCGCCTGTGAGCCACCGATCGAGTTGCTCCGGCTCCCAGGCTATCAGGGTCAGCTCCCGCCGGTTGCCGAGCCCCTCAGCCAGTCTCCCGGCCTGGCCCACCGCCGCGTAGAGGCCGACTCCAGCAGGGGTCGACAACAAGCTGAGCGCCTCGCAGCTGTCCACCGCGACGCCGAGAGTGCGGCAGCCAAAGGGGAGCGGCTGGTTGCCCCAAGGGGCGTCGCCGGTCCACCACACCTCGACGTCCCGTCGATGCTGTGCCGCAATGACTCGGTCCATGGTGGTGCAGAACGGCTCGACGAAACAATGGCGGCACCGGTCAGGGGAGCGACAGTCGAGGGGCTGTCCCGTGTCGAGGTAGCGTCTGATCTGGAAGCGCCGCCCGTTGACCTCGTCCAGCAGCTTGTGTGGGGCCTGAATCAGGTCCTCCAGCCCTTCCAAATAGGCTACCGGGAAACGGTTGGTCCAGAGGGTGAGGCGGGGGTGCCGGCTCAGGCGGAACACCTCTTGGAGCACCGACAGGTGCTCGCCCAGATCGTAGAAGAGCGCCTCCCGGTTCTCGTAGGCTCGTCCCTGGGGGATCAAGTGAAGCAAGTCGAATTCCGAGACCCCCAAGGAGATACAGAGCTCGAGGATCTTGGGGACGACGGCGACGTTCTGCCGGTTGATGACCACATCGACATTGACGATGGGCCGGCCGTCGCGCAGGGCCCGGACGAGCCCTTTCATGAGACCTTTGAATGCACCAGGTCTGCCTGTCAGGCGATCGTGAAGGGCGGCGTCGGCACCGTGCAGGCTGAAGGTGATCTCCCCGAGCCCGGCTGCCATGCAAGCCTCGAAGAAGGCGCGGTCGGCGAAGCGGTGACCGTTGGTGATGACCTGCACACGGTCGTAGCCTTGCCTGCGGGCGTAGCGCACCAGCTCGACAAAGGACGGATGCAAGGTAGCCTCGCCGCCTGACAGGATGAGCCGCTCGGCGGCCTGCTCCTGCCGACCACGATCGATCTCCCGCTCGAGCTCCGTCACCGGGATGACCAGATCGCGAGGCGTGTCGGCATCCAGGCAGAACAGGCAGCGGTTGTTGCAGGCTGTGGTCACCCGCACCCAATGTCGCACCTGTAGGCGGTTCATGGTCCGACAAACCTAGCACCTGAGGGCCATCTGAGGGCTGCCTGCTGACGGGCACGCCGGTGCTGAGCGTGACACGGTCATGGCGTACTGTTACGATCTTTGCCTAGTTGTAGGGTGATTTGCGCAGTCACCCCAAAGTGTGCGTGAGGTCGCTGTCCATGCAGAGAAGAGCCGTATTGCAGGGGTTGATGGTGGGAGGTGTGACGCTGACGACACCCCTTGCCGTACAGGCTCTGCGGGCACCGGCCGAGCGGCTCCCCCAGGCCGCTGAGGCCGAGCCACCGGCTGCCGAGGCGGGCGCTGGGGCAGCCACCTCAGATCCCAACGCGCCCTGGCCGCTCATCGCTCCACTCGCCGCAGGCTCTTATGTGGGCTCGGGCTGGCAGATCGAGGCGCTCTCCCAGGTGACCCATGGCGCTGCGATCCTGACGTTGGCCCATCGTTCGGGACAGCGCGCTCAGGTCCATCTGTGCCGGCGGGGTGAGACGCCGCGGGGCATCGCTCACACGGCCCACCTCGATCTCGTGCTGATGAATGGCGGAGCCGGTCGACAACCCACCGCTGAGGGTATCGGTCGGGCGGTCAAGACCGTGGCGCTACAGATTGCTGCAGGTCAGCACCAAGCTGATGCCGGCACCGTCCTGTTGACCCACCGGGCGCGGTTGCATCGCTTCGGCGCACGGGAGATCAGCGCACGGGAGAGCAGTGCATGAGCGCTCCCCCGCTGCAGGAGGGTGAGGTCCAGGACTTCACCTTCCAGCTCGGCGAGCGGGAGGTGAGCTTCGACCTCGACGAGGAGCTCTATTCGCTCGACGCGATATATGGTGCTGCCTATCTGTTCGTGGATCGCTGCTACGTCTTCTTGGCCCGTCCTGCGGATCAGACGGTCCGGGTGCGGCTGCGCAGCCAAGCGGCTGCTGAGGAAGACGCACTGAAGGCGCTCGCCGGATTGTTCGCCAACGAGCTGCTCAACCAGGTCCTCCGCCTGCGCATCGGACGGTCCACGGCACGACTTCGCGAGCAGGTCATGGCGCGCGCCTTCGCCTCGTCGGGCACCGACTCGACCATCGCCCAACTGCTCGCTGAGCTCGATGCCGAAGAGCTGGACGAAGAGCCTCTCGAGATCGCTGTTCCCTGGGAAACGAAGGCCGCCGAAGACGACGAGCAGCCGGAGGCGAAGGATGGCTGAGCGGATCGTGTTTTCCCGATCCCTCTACGCTCCCGAGGCCGTGCGAGCTGCGGCCGCCGCTTATGGCGAGCTGGCCTCTTTCGAGCTGCAGGTCTCGGCCGAAGCCATTGAGGTTGTCATCACCGAACCTGACGAGTCGGTGGCAGATGTCCTGGTGGACGAGTTCTGCAACCATGCGCTGCACGAGACCATCGTGAGTCTGCGAGGCTGAGTCGTGACGCGCACTCACCGTATTCAGCTTCGGCAACCCCCCCTGGCGGAAGAGAAACTAGCCTTCTTCCGCTTCGGGCGGGTCGGCGACCACATGGTGGTCACCAACGACGCGGGCCATTTCCAGTTACTCACCGAAGCCGAGCTCGCTGACCTCTTTGCTGGCCGAATCGTCGAAGGTCACAACCTCTACGAGCCGCTCCGGGACAAGGGCTTCTTAGGCGACAACCTGGATCTAGAGGCGCTCGTGGAACGCCTCAGGCAGAAGAAACGCTACCTGGGTCAGGGCCCCCACCTTCACATCGTGATCTGTACGCTCCGGTGCAACCAGAGCTGCAGCTACTGTCACGCATCACGCACCGGCATGGATCGCAGGGACACAGACATGTCGCTCGAGACGGCCAAGAAGGTCGTCGACCACGCCATGCAGAGCCCCTCGCCCTACCTGAACTTCGAGTTTCAAGGGGGCGAGCCCACGGTCAACATGCCGGTGGTCCGCTTCATCGTCGAGTACAGTCGCGAGAAGAACCGGTACGAAAACAAGGATCTGGAACATTCGCTGGTCAGCAATCTGACCCACATGACCGAAGAGACTGCCAATTGGCTAGTCGACAACGACGTGTTGGTCTGTGCGAGCCTCGACGGACCTGAAGAGCTTCACAACGCAAACCGCAGCTGGAAGAGCGGTCAGAGCGCCTACCAACAGGTTCGCAAGTGGATTGACTATTTCAATCAGCGCTACGCCGACCAGGGTAGGGACCCTGAGCAGTGGCACGTCGATGCGCTGATGACGACCTCACGAAAGACGTTCGACCATTGGCAAGAGGTCATCGACCTCTACGTCGAGCTGGGGCTGCACACCATCCACCTGCGTCCGCTCAGCCCTTACGGCTTCGCGGTCGACACCTGGAATCAGATTGGCTACTCGACTGATGAGTATCTTGGTTTCTACCAGCAGGCGCTCGACTACATCATCGATCTCAATCTGAAGGGCACCCAGCTGGTGGAGGGGACTGCGGCGGTCTTCCTGATGAAGATGCTGACCCCCGACGATCCCAATTTCGTGGACATTCTGTCACCTTGTGGCGCCGGAACCGGGCAGGTCGCCTACAACTATGATGGTCAGCTGTTCACCTGCGATGAGGCGCGGATGGTGGCGGCGATGGGCAACGACATGTTCGAGATTGGCCAGGCCGGAACGACGAGCTTTTCGGCCATGACCGAGCACCCGACGGTGCGTTCCTTGGCGGTCGCGTCGTTGCTCGACTCATTACCAGGCTGCGAATCGTGCTGGAATCTGCCATTCTGTGGGGTGTGCCCCATGCACAACTACATGACGTCAGGCGATCTCTTTGGTCAGCGGCCCAATACGCCCAAGTGCAAGGAGCACATGGCCATCGTGTCGTTGCTTCTCGAGCGGCTGGCTGACGATCCCGAGGGCCGCATCGAGACCATATTCAAGCGCTGGACGCTAACCCGTCCACGAGAACCAAGAACGAGCTGTTGAGGGTGGTGAGTCGTGTCGGACGAGGGTGGCTTCAAGATGAAGAAGACGACAGGGGGCGGCAAGATCCCATCACGGCAGCGGCAACCCATTCAGTTTCTGCAGCCTGAAGAAAAGCGGCAGGCGACCGCGCCAGACCGGCTGGGCGATCTCCTGGCCCAGGCGGACGCCATGTTGGACGACGCCGGCGGACCGGAGCGCGGTTTTGCGGCCCACTCGTCCCACGCTTCCCATGGCTCCCATGGCTCTCATGGGTCCCACGGCTCTCACGGCTCCCACGGTTCTCACGGTTCTCACGGTTCTCACGGTTCTCACGGTTCTCACGGTTCCCACGGCTCTCATGGTCAATGGTAGGCAGCCTGATTCTGACGCTCACCAGAGCGTGCACCCTTCGCTGTAGCTACTGTCCGACGGCCAAAGAGGGCTGGCCGGCGCTGACGTGCGACGACGCGCTGCGGGCCATGGAGTTGTTCGACACTCGTTACGGTGGCGGTGACGTCAAGCTGTTTGGCGGTGAGCCCTTGCTGGTTCCGGAGGTCGTTCGCGCTGTGATTGATGATGCTGAAGGTCGCACGTCAATCCGTCATGTGCTGCTGTCGACCAACGGGCTTGGCCTGGACGACGAGTGGTTGGATGTTTTGGCCCGTCGCTCGAAGGTGGTGTTGGCGATCTCCCTCGACGGTCGCCCGGCGGACCATCGACGACACCGTTTGGCAGGTGCGGCGATCGATGGGGCAGCCCGCCTCGCGCAGAGCGACGCTTACGACCATCTAATGGGGCTGTGGCCCAAGCT
>JAUVCD010001036.1 GCA_030590865.1 Myxococcales bacterium
CCGGGCCCAATCGGCGGTCATTCCGTCGCTCGAGTGGATGGCCCGCACCGCGATGACCTCGTCGTAGGTTCGCTCGTCGCCCATCACGCCCACCGTCCTGACTGGCAGCAGCACACAGAAGGCTTGCCATACTTTGTCGTAGAGGCCGGCGGCGCGCAGCTCGTCGATGAAAATCCGATCGGCCGCGCGGAGCACCGCGAGCCGCTCACGGCTGACCTCGCCGAGGCACCGTACCGCCAGGCCAGGCCCTGGGAAGGGGTGACGGGAGAGCGCCTCTTTCGGCAAGCCGAGCGCCGCGCCGGCGGCCCGCACCTCGTCTTTGAACAGCTCGCGCAGCGGCTCGATGAGCTTGAGGTGCATGCGCTCGGGTAGGCCGCCCACGTTGTGATGGCTCTTGATGAGTGAGCTCGAGCCATGGACCGGCACGCTCTCGATGACGTCGGGGTAGAGCGTGCCTTGCGCTAGCCACTTGGCGTGGCCCACCTTGCGGGCCTCCCGCTGAAAGACGTCGATGAAGGTGGCCCCGATGAACTTACGCTTCTGTTCTGGATCGGTGACCCCCGCCAGCCCGGACAAGAACTCATCGGACGCGTCGACCGCTACGACGTTCAGGTGGAAGTGGTCGCGGAACATTTGCACCACCTCGGTGGCTTCCTGATGTCGCAACAGCCCGTTGTCTACGAAAATGCAGGTGAGTCGATCGCCAAGCGCTCGCTGACACAACACGGCGGCGACCGAGGAATCGACGCCGCCCGACAGGCCCAGCACCACCTGCTCGTCTGCTGGGACAGTGGCCTTCACGGTGGCGATGGCTTCGTCCACGAAGGATGCCGGTGACCAATCGGCATCGATGCCAGCGACGTCGAACAGAAAGGCCTCGATGATGGCCTGGCCGTTCTTCGTATGGGTGACCTCCGGGTGAAACTGGAGGCCATAGATGCGCTGGTCTGCGTTGGCGATGGCACAAGCGGGGGTGCTGGGATTGTTGCCGATGGCGGCAAAGCCTGCGGGCAGAGCGGTGATGCGATCACCATGGCTCATCCACACGTCTAGCTCCTCACCCACCTCGAAGCGGGCGAAGACCCCGGTGGCCGATTGCACGCGCACCGTGGCGGCACCATATTCGCGCGCTTCGGCCTGTTGGACCTCGCCACCGAGCAGCTTGGTGGTGAGCTGTACGCCATAACAGATGCCGAGGATTGGGATCCCGAGGTCGAAGACCTGATGGCCGATGGTGGGGGCGCCGTCTCCATAGACGCTGGCTGGCCCGCCGGAGAGGATGATGGCCTTCGGCTTCAGCTGGGCTAGCCGGTCGCCAGGCAGCGAAAACGGGTGGATCTCGCAATAGACGCCGGCCTCGCGAACCCGTCTGGCGATCAGCTGAGTGGTTTGAGAGCCGAAGTCGAGAATGACCACGAGGTTGTGACGAGCCGACGACATGGCTCGCGCTACCACAGAGCCTTGGGTGTGGGAAGCGAGCGCCCTGCCTGTTCATGAGCCCCTCTGACCGGATAGTTGTCGCTTCCGCTTCCTCCCCGCGCACGCGCCCGCGCTCGCCCCCGAGTCCGTCCCGAGCCCGTCCCGAGCCCGATCGTTCGATGTAGGTCGGGCTCGGAAGGGTGAGGGAAGCGGGGGCGAGCGGGGGGGCGTGCCCGTGGGGGAAGCGGTGGGTGCAGATCAAGACATCGCGACCCTCGTGACGGTCGGCCGGCGTCACGAAGGCGATCGAGCGGTGCAGGCGCTCGAGGTGTTGCGCTGTGATGACGTTGAACGGCTTGAGCCGTTGGAGCTTGGGGCGGGGGCCAACCGGGGTGGTGGCGGCGACGGTGGGCGCAGCACTGTCGGGCGCAGTCACCGCGGAGGGTGGCGCTACGGTTGAGGTGCCGGTCGAGGAAGGCGCCGACGAGTGGGCGGGCTCGCTGTTGGGAGCCCACACAAACGCCCTATTTGACCGCAGCCAAAATTGCCAGAATCGCGTCTTAAGCGAAAAATGGGGGGCAGGTCAGTTGTCGCCCGGCCCATCCTCGGAGGCCTTCATCATGAGTACCGGTGGGCAGCATGACTGGTGGACGCGCAAGGTAGCCAAGACAGCGCCAAGAGAAGCCAAAGCCGTAGCGAGTGCCAAGCGAGCGCGTCAGAAGAGGAGGTCGTCGATATCGGTCCTCGCCACGTCGGGCGGCAGGAACGCAGGCC
>JAUVCD010000767.1 GCA_030590865.1 Myxococcales bacterium
CGCCTGCGGTTGACCATAGGCCGGCGGCTGCCCTTGGGGCGGGTACGGTCCCCCAGCTGGGGGCTGCCCGCCACCGCCCCAGCCCTGGTTGCCACCACCTTGTTGCGCCACGACGGCCGATTGTAGTCGACGGTGCGTCGACGGGGCGCACCAATGTGCATTGCCAAGGTGGTGCTTGACGATTCGGCGGGCAATCGTACACTGCCCGCTCTCACCGCGGAGGGCAGCCCATGAGCCGAAATGTCACTGTAGGTTTGATCCAGGCGTCAGACGCCGCCAACGACGGCGATCTGCCGGTCGCCGAGATTCAGAAGCAGGCGCTCGACAAGCACGTCGTAATGATTGAGGAGGCCGCCAAACAGGGCGTGCAGATCCTCGGCCTGCAGGAGATTTTCAACGGCCCCTACTTCTGCCCAAGCCAGGACGCCAAGTGGTACGACGCCGCCGAGGCCATCCCCGGCCCGACCACCGAGGTGATGCAAGAGCTGGCCAAGAAGCACTCGATGGTCATCGTGGTGCCGCTCTACGAGCGCCAACAGGCGGGCGTGTACTACAACTCGGCTGCGGTGGTCGATGCCGACGGCAGCTACCTCGGCAAGTACCGCAAGCAACACATCCCCCACACCAGCGGGTTCTGGGAGAAGTACTTCTTCAAGCCTGGCAACCTCGGCTACCCGGTCTTCAAGACCCGCTATGGCACCATCGGAGTGTACATCTGCTACGACCGCCACTTCCCTGAGGGCGCGCGCCTGCTCGGCTTGGCGGGCGCCGAGATCGTCTTCAACCCCTCAGCCACGGTGGCGGGCCTGTCCCAGTATCTGTGGAAGTTGGAGCAACCGGCCCACGCCGTAGCCAACGGCTACTTCCTGGCCGCGTCCAACCGGGTCGGCATCGAAAAGCCCTGGAACCTCGGTAAGTTCTACGGCACCAGCTACATCGTCGATCCCCGCGGCAGCTTCCTGGCCACCGGCAGCGAGGACGAGGACGAGATTGTGGTCGCCAACTGCGATCTGGACATGATCGAAGAGGTTCGCCGGGTGTGGCAATTCTACCGAGACCGCCGACCTGAGACCTACGGCGACATGTGCAAGCTGCTTCCCTAGCTAGTTCCTGGCCCGAAAGGCGCTGCGGTCTCGCGCGCCCCTGGCGGGGCGAAGGGCGCGCGAGCCCTTCGCTAGCGCCTCCTGTTGGCCAACTAGCCCTTTTTTTCGGGGCTTTTTCAAAAACCCCGCCCCAAAACCGCTTCGCGGCAGAACGACTGGGGAATCGATGATCGCCGGGCGGGGTTAACCCTGCCGCTGGCGCCAGCGGTCGAAGACCGGTCGGAGGCGGGACGGAACGAACCCAGGGGGAACGATTCATTCCACCCCAGTTCGTTCCATCCGGCGACAGTCAAGTGCCCGTTTGCTGGTCGAGCATCGGCACAATGGACCGCTTTTCGCCCGATTTGCGGAACGAACCCAGGGGGAACGATTCATTCCACCCCAGTTCGTTCCGGTATGAGCTGGACACGGCAACTCGTCATGCGCGCGAGTCCATGCGAAGCGTGTTCCGGCGGCGGCGCTGGGCGGCGTGCCGCTATCGCCCACCGCGGGAACCGGCGGGCGGTGGATTTGTGGAGAGCCGCTTCGCGCCTCACCACAAGACCACCGCCCCGACGACGACGACGTCAGATGGAAAAGATCAGAAAACAAAAAATCGTCGTCGAAATCGCTGGGGGCAGGTGCGTAATTGGTGGTCAAGCCCCAACCGAACATCATCAGTCTTGGCAAGGCCGCATTGGGCTTGTCCACGAATTACGCAGCTGTCCACAGCAGTAGCGCGCCGGCGAGCAGGACGTGAGCGATGGCCTGAAAGAACGTCTCGCGCTCTTGGTGCAAGTGCTTGTTGCCAAGCAACCGGTCGACTTTCTTGATGTTGTGCTTCGGCGCGACGTCGCCACTTATCGCGCGGCCCAGCGTCGTGAGCGTCAGGCGCCCGCCTCGAAGCAGGGCGGCCGCCACGTCAAACGCAGCTTCCCGTCGCTTGTCGTGAATTCCATCGAGGAAGAGAAGCAAGCTTCGGCGTAGACTTCGACTTGCGCGCATGGGGTCTCCTTTCGGATCTAGACAACCCAGAAGGACCCACACCCCATGCGCGTTTTCACGTCCCCACCGCGGATGATTCGGTCACGCGCCCGCAAGCGATCGAAATCGTTTGTCCGCGGCGTCGATTATGAGGGGAGCCCTCAGGGATAAACCCCGCCCCTACGACGGAACAGATCTAGGTCACAACGCTTGGTCGTGGATGGTCGACTGGGGATCGGTGGGGACGAAACGTCCCTGATCGTCTTGGGTCACCCGGCAGACCGCCGTCTCGGCGTCGTGGGTGAAGAAGAGCCGACCTTGACGGGACACCAGATCACCGAGCAGCGCTTGCTTCTCGTCGATGAGCAGCTCTGGGTACCGGTCGTAGCCCATCGTGATGGCCAGCTGCACCCACGGCTTGCCCGGCACCAGATCGCCGGCGAAGACCACCGGCCCATCGGCGGAGGGCACCTCAGTGAGCATCATCCCCGGGGTGTGGCCGTCAGAGAAGTGGAGTGGGTAGTCCGGTCCGAGCGCGTGGCAACGATCACCGTCCACGATCTCCAGCCGACCGGTGCCTTCGAGCAAGGGCGGCAGCTCTTTGATGAAAGAGACCCGATCCCGCAGGTGTGGCTCCAGGGCCCGCCGCCAGGCTGAGCCGGACACGACGAAGCGAGCCTTGGGGAACAACAGTGCTGCCGGCTGTCCCTCGGCGAAGGGCTCGAGCAGCCCACCGACGTGATCGAAGTGCAAATGAGATAGCACCACCACGTCGATGTCGGCGTCGGTCAAGCCGATCGCAGCCAGGCTGGCGCAGAGGACGTGGTCCTGCTCCTGCACGCCAAACCGGTCCCGCAGCTTGGGCGGAAAGAAAGCGCCGATACCCGCCTCGAAGAGGATCCGCTTGCCCTCGTCCTCGACCAGCATGGCACGGCAAGCCAGCGGGATGCGGCCCCGATCATCGGGCTCGCTCCACCGGCTCCACAGCGATCGCGGTGCATTGCCGTACATGGCGCCGCCGTCGAGGCGTTGAGAGTTACCGGGAATGGACCAGAAACGACGAGCCATGACCGGGCTGTGTAGCATGACGCGAGCCTTGGTTGCGACCCGCGACCCTGACCAGCTATATGGTCAGGCAACGATCCGAGGAGAGTCATGCCGCCCATCGACGAGTCGCAACCCTTCCACCCCTGCAATCTCGCGATCCTGACGGTGTCCGACACCCGCACCGAGGATGACGACGACTCGGGCAAGACGCTCGTCGAGCGAGCCTCGGCGGCAGGTCATCAGGTGGTTGCCAAGCGCATCTTGCCGGACGACAAGGATCAAATCGTCGCGCAGCTGAAGGAGTGGATCGCCCACCCGGCAGTGGATGTGATCATCTCCACCGGAGGCACGGGCATCACCGCGCGGGACGTGACCCCTGAGGCCTTCGCCGAGGTCTACGACAAAGAGCTGCCTGGCTTCGGCGAGCTGTTCCGCTGGCTCAGCTACGAGAAGATCGGCACCACCACCATCGAATCGCGGGCCACCGGCGGCGTCGCTGGCGGCACCTACCTGTTTGCTCTGCCTGGCTCCACCGGCGCCTGCCGCGACGGGTGGGATGGGATCCTCAAGGCCGAGCTCGACAGCCGCCTGCGGCCCTGCAATCTGGTGAAGCTGCGGCCCCGACTGCTGAATAGCAAAGCGAACCGGGGCTGAGAGTAGCGCCTGGAGCCGGTTACCGGTCAGCGCAAGCCAGCAGCTGGAGCGCCTTCCAGGCCGTTTCGCGAAGCTCCATCTCTGGATCCGAGTCGGCGACGATTCCCCCCCCGGTCCAATAGTGTCCCTCCGCACCTCGGAGCACGACACAACGGATCGCCATCGCCAGGGTGATGCTTCCGTCGTGGGCCACGAAACCCAAGCCGCCGGTGTACAGGCCCCGACGGTGCTCTTCGAGCTCACGGATGACCTCCATGGCCCGGACCTTCGGCGCCCCGGTCACGCTACCGCTGGGCATCATGGCCTCCAGCACTTGGGTCCGAGTGACGTCCCCTCGCGCCCGTCCCACCACCTGT
>JAUVCD010000122.1 GCA_030590865.1 Myxococcales bacterium
GGGCTGCTGGGCGAATGCGTCATCGGAACCCTCCATTGCCAGAACGGATCGGTCAGCTGCGTACCTGATCAGCAGCCAATCGCCGAGCTCTGCGACTCTCTCGACAACGATTGCGACGGTGCCGTCGACGAGGGCAACCCCGGGGGTGGGCAGGGATGCAGCACCGGCCTGATCGGCGTCTGCTCGGCGGGCGTGACGGTTTGCCAGAGCGGTGGGCTAGTCTGTGAGCAGAGCGCCACCCCGTCCCCAGAGGTTTGCGACGGCCTAGACAACGACTGCGACGGCGGTACCGACGAAGGCAATCCGGGGGGCGGCGTGAGCTGCAGCACCGGCCAGCCGGGGATCTGTGCCTCAGGCCTCTCTGCCTGCGTCGGTGGCTCGCTCAGCTGCACGCCAAACCAGCCGGCGACTAGCGAGGTATGTGAAGACAGCCTCGACAACAACTGTGACGGGCAGACTGACGAGAACTGTGGCAACTGCAGCAGCATCGCGCCCCTCGCTACAGCGTCGGTGAGCGCCGGCGGAACGGGGGTCACCTATGGACCCCAGAAGATGAACAACCTGGTCGGTCAGGCCAATTGCAGTGAGTGGGCCTGGGTCGACACGGTGGCGAGCGTCCCGAATGGACAGTGGGCCAAGCTCACCTGGACCAGCCCCCAGACCATCGGGTCGTTCTACGTGGACGGAAACCACGCGACCAACCCGGCGTGCTCTTACGCAGGGCGGGACATCAAATACGCCACGGTTCAATACCTGGTGGGCAGCAACTGGGTCACCGTCGGCACCCTGCAGAACCAAGAGGACTACCTCTTCGTCTTTCCCCAGCCGATCATCACGACCGCCATTCGATTGCTAGACATGTACTCGAGCCCCCCGAACGGTGACTCGATCATCCACGAGTGGTACGTCTATCCGTCGAGCAACTGCACCGGACCGTGAGGGCGTCAGGGCGCTCTCTTCACGACGGTGCCGCCGCCCTGGTTGACCCAGCCATCACGCTTCCCCATCCGCTACTGGAGTCCCGCCGGCGAAGCCAGTCTGCTGCAGCGGCGGGTCAGCTTGCATTCTCGCTTGGCCACCAGGCCTTGTGCAACTCGATGTCGTGAGCGAAACCAGCTTCGACGAGAAGATCTCGCCAGTCGGTCTGGGCCATTGCTATCGCCCACTCAAGTCTCTCCATCGTTCCATTGCTGACCTTGATGACGGCAGTCTGAATTCGCTCGAGCAGCTCGGGGGCTCTGTCGAGATTCTCCGAGCACTCCTGCTCGATGAGCTTGGACGCCTTCGCCGCTTCTTTGGCGGAGAACAGAACGGCGACACGTTTCGCGTTTGCTGGACTGAGTGGCGTCACCGCTTCACCAAGCGAACGTGCGCTTCACCTGGTCCAGATAACGCGCCCATGCCGTGCTTGCCTGCTCAGTGTATCACGCAAACTATGGGGTCAGAGGGGGCAGCCACTCTTGATCGTTGCGGTCGGCGTCGATGATGGGGGCATCGAGTTGCGCGCAAGCTTGCGAGGTGGTGGCGGACATTGTCGTGACGTCGCCCACACAGGTGGAATGCTCCCCAAGGCCTACTTGGTGGGTAGCGCTCTAGGACTCACGCCGCCGAGATCGCCGGACCACGCTGATCCCCAACAGCGCTAGCAGGGCAATGGGCCAGCCGGGCCGGCTCGAATGGGGAGCGCGAATCGCACAGGAGCCTGCATCCTCGTCGTCCCATTCATCGAGCTCGGGATCGCCGTCGAGATTGCCGCCGGCGCCAGCGCCCGGGTTGTCACCGCCGAAGCCGCCCAAGGCGGAGGCTCCGCCGGTTTGCGGGGAGCCGCCGCTGCCTCCGGTGCCGGTCGCTCCGCCCGAGCCGCCCTCGCCAGCAAGCGGCAGGATGCACGGTCCAGGCGCCTGGGGCATTTCGATGTCCTGTCCGTAATAGAAACGGAGAATCTGCCTGAAGTCGTAGCCTTTGTGGTCTTCCAGGCAGCTCGATCCATTTTGGGACATACAGCCACGGTTCTGTCCGTAGCCGCCGTCTGACGGATCGTGGATCCAGAGCAGTCCGGTTTGCTCGACAGCTGTTCCGGTCTTGCCCTCGTTGTAGGTAATCGAGCCTTCTGATTCACCACCGATGCATTCGGGGGGCGCGGTGTTCGGATCACCGGCCAGGTAGGCGCCGTAGGTGACGTTGCCGTTGTAGGCGAGGTAGACGCCGCTCGTTTCGTCGACCGCCTGCTGGTGAATGGGCGAAGGCGTCTTGCCGCATGAGTAGACTTGGCAGCTGGTGCCATCGCAGATGGACCCGTAGGTGCCCAGCTTCCAGTAGAGCACCGAGCGTGCAGCGATCGCCTGGGCCTTGAGCGTCTCGAGATCCGCTCCGCCGTGCTCACAGTTGATCACGTTGGGCAGGTAGTCGGTCTCGACGGCGACCTGCCCGGTGCCTGTCACTTCAGCGGTGCAGAAGGCCTGCTCGAGTGGGGCATCCAGTGCTGCACGGGCTTGGCCGATGTGCTCATCGGTAGGCTCGTTGCACCCGATGGCGCCACCGAGCAGCAAGGCCAATGGGGCTACGGTTAGGCCGTCGATCCGCGGCATGGGACGCATCGAGTTGCGCTGAGGCGAACGGTTCATGCCGCACCGTGCAGCTGCCTACGGCGCACCCCAATCAGCCCCACCAGCAGCCATAGCAGAGCCGTCGGTGGCAAGCTGCCGCCGGTCGAGCCGGGCTCGGCAATGCCGCATACCATGCCTTCTACCGGCACCGGTCCAGCGGTCGGTGGCAGACCGTGGTCGGGACCGTCATCCCCTTCGGTGCCTGGATCGGGATCGGTCTCGGGATCGGCATCGGGATCCGCGCCAGGCACACACTCACCGGCTCCCTCACAATGGGTGCCCGTCTCGCAGGGCGTGGCATTGCCCCATTCGAGGCACGAGTCATCGTCGAAGTCGCCGCACTCTTCCCATCCCAGGCCGGCACAGCGGGCGCCAGACGTGCACTCATCGACACACTCGCCCGGCAGGGTGAAGCGCAGGGCATCGACCAGCAAGCGCGGTCCGTTCTCATCGACGTAGGCCTCGCCGCTGTTGTCGAGGATCTTGACCCATTGGTCGTCGCCGGCGGCGAAGTGGTAAGTCCCGAGCACGACCCAAGACCCGCGGTTGGCTGCTTGGTCGACGGTGACCGTGTCCTCGGCGCCGTCGTGACGAATGATGTAAGGCACGCTCTGGGTCAGTTGGTCTGGGTTGTTGGGTACGAAGGCCTCGACTTGGTAGGTGGTCGTGGCGGCGACGTTGACCTCCCAGGTTGCGCTCGAGTCGGGGGTGGAACCGTCGATGGTATAGGTGAAGTAGTGGTGGTCAGCGTGGCCGTAGGTCTCGTCCCACCACCATGCGCCGGTGCGGTTCAGACAGTTGGTCTGCTCGTCGATGACGGTCGTGTCACCCTCGACGGTGACCGAGCATGGCTCGGGCGGGCCACAGACCGACAGCTCTGCGTTCGACGAGGTGTAGCTGCCGCCTTCCACGGGGACACCGCTGGTCTCGGCGAACTTGTCGAAGGGAATCGATGGGCCGTTGAGCGACCCGTCGCTCTGGAACTGGAAGTGGAGGTGGGAGCCTGTCGAGGCGCCGGTGTTGCCGAGGTCGCCGACGTGGAGCCCCCGGCACACCGGGGTGCCTACCTGGATCCAGTTGGGAATCGAGTTGTATTGGAAGTGGGTGTACTTGCTGAACTCGCCGTTGCCGTGATCGATGACGATGGCGTTGCCCCAGCCGCCGTTACAGCTGCATCCCTCGCACGTGCAGTCGTCGTATCGGTAGGTCACCGTTCCGTCGGCCACCGCGAGGACGTGGATGCCCAGGTCGGCGGTGCCTGGGAGATTGAAGTCGATGCCGTAGTACAGGTTGCCGGTGTGCGACCAGGTCCCGCCCCACCCTTGGGACACGCCCATGGTGGTTCCTGCCGGGTAGGGTAGCTTGGGCATGAAGGACAGCGGCTGCTGAACCTGGCCCAACGCTGGGTCCGACTCTTCATCGTCCACCGGCGCCACACAGCCGACCAGCGTCGGTGTCAGAGCTGCGGCGAGCAGGGTCCACAGGTGTCGGACGGTGCGAGGGGGGCGCTGGGCGTTGGAGCGGGGCTTGGGCATGTCGGTTGGCTTTCCTGGGGTGAGTCCTAACGGGGCTCCCTCATGTCAGAGCAATGGCCGTGCCACCGACCTGGGACGTTCAGTCGAGCCCCTCAGGCTCGCTGCCAGACCAAGCCCTCACCAAAGCCAGGCTTTTTGAGTAGTTACCGCCCCAGAACAAGTGGGGCGGGTGCGCCTGCCCGTTGAGGAAACGGTGGCCCCCATGTAGCGCTACATGGTCGCTACAGTGGCATTGGCTCGCAGAAGGTTGTCGCGCTGCGATGCGCCGCCTATCAGGGAGTGGTGACGAAGGGCGGAGTCGCACTCATGGTTTTGGCGGCGCTGTGCACGGCCTGCGGGGGTGGGGTCGGCCATCGCAGTCCGTTGTTCACCCAGGCCAAGGCGCCTGCGCCCACGCTGGTGACGGCGACGGTCAACTGTCTGGCCTCCCGGGACGTTGCCGCGGGCGGTCGAATCGTCAGGCGGGCGGCGCGATTTGGTGAGCACACCAGGCTGCGGCTCAACGAGAGGCTGGAAAACAAGGCTCTGCGCGCACTGGCATTGCCCCGTTCGCTCTGTGGCGAGCTCACGTCGGATCACGCGGTCTATCAGGCAGACTGGTCGAGCCCGTCAGCGCCTCCCCAGCTGAAGGAGATGCTTGCCCTGAGCGGTGCTCGATCGCTCTTCGTTCCCGTGGTGGCGAGTGAGCTCAGCTGCAGTGGCGATGCGAGCCAGTGGCGGTGGGGTGAGCCGCTCTACGAAGACGAGCGAGGAGAGGTCGATTGCCGCGAAACCGAGCTAGTCCTGGCGGCCTATCTCTTCGGGGCCGACGGCGCTCTCTTGTGGAAGACCTTCGAGCGCCACTCCATCAGCTCGCCACCTGACGAAATGGCCTTGGCCCACGACCTTGTCGCGTCGGCACCCATCGACTGGAAAGTCGACCTCGACCCGCCGCTCCCAGAGCCTGCCGACGAAGCCCCCGCCGCATCCCCTGCGCCCACGCCCTAGCAGGGGGTCGCGCCGATTGCTGCGATGGCTCACAGCCCCGAGGTCTCGACGAGCGCTAGAATCACTGCGCCCACGCCATAGTGGATCCCGTCGCCTGTCTCGATGCCGGCGTAATAGTCGAAGTCGCCCACCATGGTGGGCCCCGAGACGCCGGTGACCATCGGTCCGGCGCCGTCGTCGACCAGGCGGGTCCTGACACCTGCGATGGCATCCTCGATGACCGGGACGACGGTGGCGTCGAGGAAGCCATGGCGATAGCCGCGGGCCAGCCCCAGGGCGAACAGGGCGCTGGCGCTGGTCTCGGTGTAGGTCTCGCCGGGACGATTGACGACCGTCCACCACAGTCCGCTGTCAGCGTCTTGAGTTGCGACGATGGCCTCGACCTGCTTGGCGATGGCTGCCTGCACCTCGGCGTCCTCCTCGCCTCGTGCCTGGCGCACCCGTAGATAGTCGTAGGTCGCCGCGGTAACCCAGGCGTTGCCCCGGGCCCAGAAGACGTCGTCGTCCTGGTCGGCCAAGGGCCAATCATGGGCATGTTTGAACCAGCCGCCGTCGCTTTGGAGGTGGGAGGCGAAGATCAGAAACTGCTGGTGATATTCGTCCAGCGCCTGGTCGTCGTCGGCGTGCTCCGCCCAGCGGGTCAGGACATTGCCGAACATGAAGAGCGAATCGACCCACAGCGACACGCCGAACAGATCGTTCACCCCCAGATGATTGATGCCGCCATCGGGAGTGCGCAGCGCCTCGTCGTAGAGGTAGTGGAGCGTGTCGGTCACGATGGTGCGGTAGCCCAGATCGCAGCTCTCGCGGTAGAGCGCCAGGGCCGACAAGGCTGGGGGGCAGCGGTCGCTCGAGGTGATGAAGTGGCGGTAGCCCGCATTGCGGTAGTGGTCGATCCAGGCCCGGGTGTAGTCCCGCTGGGCAGGGTCGGCGGTGACTCGGTACAGCTCGGTGAGGCCGAACATGGCCGTGCCCTCGCCCCAGTCCCAGGCTAGCTGCTCGGGCTGGTTGTCGGCCATGAAGCGGGCCGCCACGCTAGTGGCCAGGGCGATTTGTTCAGAGCTCGGGTCGCGGGCTTGGGCGAAGGGATCGTCGGGGCTGGGCGGGTGGGCTGTGCAGGGCAGGGCCGTCGGGCCGCTCGGTTGGTCGGAGCCGCAACCCACGAGCAGCGTGATCGCAGCGGCTAGGCTTGCCAGACCTCTCAGCCCAGTCTGTCGCGCCATCATCATTCGACCTTGGCCACTGGCTCGTTGTCGTTCTCGGTGACGATGGGGCTGCCATCGATCGCTGCGACAGTGCCTCGAGCGATCAAGCCGAAGGCGTGGTCGGTGACGTCCAGCACGACTAGCTCGGCGTCTGTCGTAACCTCGCCACCGCCAGGCAGAGTGAGCGCGTCAGCAGCACTCGGTTTGCGCAGCCACACCAGCTCGGTGCCGCCGGCTGTGTCGACGAGCCATGCGGCGGCGTCTGTGCCGGCATCCACGGCCGTAACCCACAGCGGTGCGTCTGCTTCACCGGGCGAAGCGCCCACTCGATAAGGGGCGAGCACCGCGAGGTAGCCTGGTGCCAACCCCTCGACTCGCCCGTCGATGACCCCGTGGTCGACGACGTTCCGCTCCCGGTCGAAAGCCTCGACATGGGGTGGCTGAAGCACAGTGTGGGGGGGCTCCACGACCTGCAGACCTGGCGCGGTAGAGGCTAGATGAACGTCGACACCTGCCACGGCGCGTTCCCATCGCGCTCCGCAGTCGTGGCCCGTCTGACAGTCCCAGGGCTCGAACACACCGCCAACATCGAGGCCTGCCCATCCGCCTAGCCGCCAGGCGTGGGTCCGAGGTGCACCGTGGGTCGTCTCCAGCCGGTCGGCCACGATGAAGTAGCGGTTACGCACGAAGACCACGCTCCGCTCGATGGTCGAGTCTCGATAGCTCTCCCGCGCCTCGGCATAGGCGAGCGCTTCACCGTCGAGAGTGTTCTCGATGAACCCATCGGCGTCGCCGAAGTCGAGCAGGAGGCCTTTGTCCGGTGGGCCCTGACCGTCGATCAGGATCAGGTTGTGGCTATCGCCGTGGGCAGTCACGGCGTTGTCCATGTCGTCAGGCTTGTAGTAGCCAGGATCGACCAGCAGGTAGTCGCCGTAAGCCGCTAGCGTGAAGGAGGTGCCGTCGACGTGGTCGTGCAGCGTCTTGCGGGCCGCTCCGTTTTCAGCCACCAGCAGCAGCCAGCGGGCGTCGGGGTCCCAGCCTGAGCGGAACACGGCATTGCCGGCATCAGGCATGAAGCGGTTCTTCCAAAGCGGTGGGTTGGGGGAGATGCTGTCGTCGAGGTAGGCCAGGTGGTGGGCACGCAAGTCCATCCCCCAGGTCATCGGTGGGCTGGGCTCGAGGGTGTTCTGCCAGTCCCATAGCGTGTGACCCAACCCGCCGAAGCCGGTCAGCACCGCGCCGCCGTTGAGGGCGATGAAGTTGGCGTCCCCCAGTGGGGCTCGCCAGCCGCTCGGCAGCCTGAGGTTGATCGACCAGTCCACGGTTGCCGCGAACAGATCGCCGTGGAGCGGGTTTTCGAACGTGAAAGCTTCGCCCTCGACACAGTCGGTGACCAGCCAAGGCTCTGAGTCTTGCCGGTTGCGACAGTCCCGAGCGAAGCTGCGCGACGGATCGACGGCGTTGTCCATGGCGATGAGGAAGGCCAGCGCCGGCCCATAGGCAAACCCGTAGTAGAACGGTCCTTCGCTGACCCCGCCATCGGCCTGGATGTAGCGGCCCTCCGGACCGAGCAAGTAGGACAGCTCGCTCACCGCCCAGTTGGCCCAGGTGCTTGCCTCGCTGTGGTCGGGAAAGGTGATGGCCACCGTTCCGATCGCCGAGGCGGTCCGGATGGGGTGGTTGTTCTGACTGACCCCCAGCACCAGCTGCCGAGTGAGGCCGTTGTTCAGGAATCGATCGAAGAATTTGGAGGTCACTGTGGTGACCAGCGAGGCGGCCTGCGCGGCGTCCTGGTCGTTCAGCCAGGGTGTGCCGCGCAACAAATCCCAGGCGAAACAGAAGCTCATCAGGACGTGAGGCATCCGGATGTTGACGTCCCAGGTTGCGTTGGTTTCGAAATCGGTGGGCATGCGCAGCAGAAACTCGCGAGCCTTGGCGGCAGCCTGTGAGTCATCGAGCAGCCACGCCAAAAACGCGTTGGCCTGGGCCACCTCGTTGTTGTGCCCGATGGTGTTGTGATCCCAGACGTCGGGGTCAGGATCTTCGTAGGGACGCGCCGCCTCCGTCTCGATGGTTGCGAGGATCGACGCGTAGGGCTCCCGCTCGATGCGGGCCATCAGCTCGTCCTTGCGGTCCGCCGTCACGACCAATTGGGGACGGGGTACCGGAGGAGGCAGAACGACCTCTGGCTCGGACGAGCAACCGGCAAGCAGGGGCAGCAACAGTGCGCCGACCGTGGCCAGAACGGACCTCATGGGTTCAGCATACCCTAGCGGAGCGAAGGGAGGTCTGGTCGCCTTGGCGACCCGCGAGGGCGGCAGCAGCACCAGGCCAGCACCAGGCCGGTGCTCGGTCAGCGATAGCGCTCCAGAAGCGCCGTCTGGCGACTGCGGAGTGGTATCTCGCGGCCCCGGATGAGCACGTGGGTGGCCTGGGTCGACAGCTCGAAGGGATCACCGGACCAGACCACCAGGTTGGCGACTCGCCCGACCTTCGGCGTCCCGTAGTGCTTGTCCATACCCACGATTTGGGCTGGCACCTTGGTGACCGCGTCCAGGGCAGTCCGCCGCGGCAGACCCGCGCGGATGGCGTTGCCCACTTCCTGTCGCAGCTTGCGGGCGTTGTGGCTCTCGCCGGTCGACAGCGCCACGGTCACCCCAGCTCGGTGGAGCAGTGCAGCGTTGTCCTCCCGGGCGCCGAGCGCCGCGAAGGAGCGTGGGCCATGGTCTAGGGGGTAGACGATCGCTGGCACTTTCGCCTTGGCGATTTGGTCGGCGACCTT
This sequence comes from Myxococcales bacterium, assembly GCA_030590865.1. Classification (GTDB taxonomy): domain Bacteria; phylum Myxococcota_A; class Polyangia; order Polyangiales; family Polyangiaceae; genus JAPYTK01. The sequence continues at coordinate 9,116 of JAUVCD010000122.1, forward strand.
CCAGCCTTCAGCGGCCGAGGCGAGCACTGCCGACAGCCCGTTGGCTTTGGCGAGGGCCAGCACGCCGACGATGTCGCTCGCTCGGTCGACGTGAAACACTACCGGCAAGCGGCCCTCGAGGGCCCGCAGGACTACCTCGAGGTCCAGCCGACTGGCGCCGAGCTCGCGGACTTGGCGGCGCTCGTAGGCGGCGCGGCTCTTGCGATAGGCCTGGGCGTCGTCGAGCAGCTCGCGGAGCCTGAGCCAGGCCGTACCGCGACTCTTACCGAAGGCGCCATGCATGGCGTCGTGCAGGTTGACGTGCAGGGCCAAGCTACGGCGGGCCAAGGCGTCGTCCGGCAGCTTGCCGGCCAGATCGGCCCAGGCGCTCTGGCCGCTGACCAACCCAGCTATCGGGACTACGCCCACCGAGGTGACCCCTTGCATCCGCGTGATGGCGATGAGCGACGAGGCTGGGTTGTAGCCGTCTGCCGAGCGGAATGCCGCCCGCACCGGATCGGTGGTGTCGTGGCTATCGTCACGGGTAGTCTTTTCGAGGCTCACCTCGGTGGTTCCGATACGGGTGAGCAAGTCCACCAGGCCGGCGGTGACGAGCTGGCCTCTGGCCGAGATTATCCGGGCTCCCTTGGCTTTGGCCGTGTCGGTACCCAGGTAGCGGATCTTCCCCTCATCGAGCAGGATGACGCTGTCGGCGATGGGCTCGTCGCTGCCCAGCAGGAGCTTGCCACCGAGGATAGCGACCGGGCCCCTGCGCTTCGTTTTGGGGTCGTTGCTCGGGGCAAGCTGAGCGGTCGCCGAACGGGGCACGGCGGCGACCGTCACGGCACAGAGGGCGCCAGCGGCCAGCTGGCCCAAGAGCTGTCGACGGCCCAGGTGGGTCATGGCGCCGCCTCAAAATCGCTCCAGGGCTTACCGGGCTGTTGCAGGTTGTGGCGCTCTAAGCCGTCGATGAACACTCGCCCGGCGCGACTGTAGACGCTGAACGGGTTGCCATCCCACACCACGACGTCGGCGTCCTTGCCCACCGTCAGGCTGCCGACTCGATGATCGACTCCCAGGGCCCAGGCGGGGTTCAGGGTGATCCAAGTGATGGCTTTGGCTTCGCTGATGTCCAGTCCGGCTTGGCGACCTGCGTGCATGCCTTTGGCGGCTTCCTGGTTGAGCCGGCGGATCCCCTCGTGCGAATCCGAGTGGAGCACCGCTCGACCGCCAGCCGAGGTGACCAGGGCGAGGTTTTCAGGAATGCCGTCATAGGCTTCCATCTTGAAGCCCCACCAATCGGCCCAGGTGATGACCGCGATGTCCCGCTTCGCCAGTAGATCACGAATCTTGTAGGCCTCCAGGGCGTGCTCGAAGGTGCGGATCTGAAAGCCTGCCTCGTCGGCCAAGGCGATCATGTTGGTCATGTCGTCGGCCCGGTAACAATGCACGTGAGGCAGCACCATGCCCTCGAGGACACCGGCCAAGGTCTCCAGGTCCGGGTCTCGTTCAGGGGGTAGCTTGGCCAGCGGCGCATCGGGATCGGTGAGTGGCTCGTCGTGCCAGACCCGTTCCCACTCGGTACACTGTTGATCGTCATGGACGCCTTCGGCGCAGGCCTGACGTTTCCGTTGCCGGTGGGCGCGCTTGGTTTGGATCTCGGCGAGGGTCTCGGCATGCCGCTTCACGCGCTGCGCCTCCACCTCGCGCCAGCGGTCCCACTCTTGGATGAGCCGGCGAGCCTTCATGAAGGCTTTGCGCTGCACCGCCAAGTTGCCCATCCGGGTCATCGGCTGCTGCTTGCGCTCACCGTAGATCCGCTTCGGGTTTTCCCCGCAGGCCATCTTCAAACCAGTCGGTGCGCCGACCAAGCGCATCGCTTGCGCGCTCGTGGCCTGTCGGAGCTTCAGTGTCGCCCCGTGGCCGCCAAAGAGGTTGGTCGAGCCTGGCAGCGACTGGATGGTCGTGACGCCTCCTGCCACGGCCCGTTGAATCCCCGGATCCTGAGGCCAGAACGCATCGCTGGCTCGCACCCCAGGAGTGACAGGGTTGCTCCGCTCGTTGCCGTCCCAGTGGGCACTGACCGAGGGCATTGGATAGACGCCCAGGTGCGAGTGGGGATCGATCAGTCCCGGCGTGATGGTCTTGCCCCGGACGTCGATGATGGCAGCGCCTGCCGGATGGGGCCCGTCCCCTGAGCCGACCGACGTGATGCGCCCGCCTTTCATCAGGACGTGCCCACGGGCTATCTCGGTGCCGTCGCCAATCAGCAGACGGCCGCCGCGCAGCAGCACCGTGGGGCCATGGCCCGGAGCCTGACTGCCCGGCCCCTCAGTCTCGGCAGCTTGGCCCGCAGCAGTGCGCCATGGGGCGTCGAGGATGGTGGCCTCCGGCGGCGCCTCGGGCTTGGCGTTGGACGGGCCGTCTTGGCCGGCCAGTCGTGGCGCCGCTGGTGGGCAGCCTGTCCCGAGCAGCGCCAGAACCACCGCGGCATGACGTCCCAAGCAGCGCACGGCCTTGCTCAACCCTACTCGACGGTGAGGTCTTCTTCCCAGTCGAGAGGATAGTCCTCCCACTTCTTGTTCGCGTTGCAGTTGAGCTTGAGCACCTTGTCGTCCCCTTCGTCGACGACTTCACATTCCATGGTGAAGTCATCGCCGTCACAGGGGCCGTCGTTGCAGTCCATGTGGAGGTCGAACTCCTCGGTGAAGTCCTCCCACTCGATGTCGAAGTTGAACTTCACCCAATTCAACGGATCGGAGGCAGGCGTGGCGTAGATAATCGCCTGGCCGGTGTTGTCGGACCACACGTGCAGCTTGTTGCGCTTGTCGTTGCCGAGCACCTTGTCGGAGCGCCAGTCACCCACGATGGGGGCGTCACAGCCGACGAGGTGCAGCGCTACGATCATCGCTAGAAACAGAAGTAAGGATCTCACGCACTTTCTCCCTAAGCTTCCCCTTAAATACTGGCCCTGAGCGGTGTTGCAACTGGAAAGTAGGCCGGTCCCAGCTGAGGAGCCAGCTGACCAGAGGGCGGCAGAGCCCATTTTTCACGCTGGTTGACCTGTCGTCACAGCTGCGTATACTCCGCCGCCCAAGCCATCATGGCCTGGCCCCGGTGGGCGCCGCATTGTGCGGGACTGCTCGCGGTCAGGCGTCAATCGGGCTCTGCGGCTACGGCCCCATCCCGGGGAGAAGAGATGCTTCACCCTCTCAAGAAGGCAGAAATCGTCAAGGAATACTGTACCCACGACTCGGATACCGGGTCGCCTGAGGTCCAGATTGCGCTGCTGACTACGCGTATCCTCGAGCTCACCGAGCACTTCAAGATCCACAAGAAGGATCACCACTCAAGACGTGGTCTGCTTAAGCTCGTCAGCCAGCGGCGGCGCCAACTGAACTATCTCAAGGGCGTCGAGCTCGGACGCTACAAGTCCTTGATCAAGCGGCTCGGACTGCGTAAGTAGGACGGGACACAACTTTTTTTCAATATCGGACGGGTGGGACGGAGCGTCCCACCCCGTCGAGTACAGAAAACTTCGTCTTCGATTCGTGGGCACAAGCCGCTGAGCTGGTGCGTAGGAACCGAGGAAGAAGAAACTTCCTGTGCTCGACCTTGGTCCAGCCCGCCGGCGGTCCGTGGCGCTGACGCCCCCGCCCGCTGAGCGGTGCTCAGGAGAGCACATATGTTTGTACGTGAATCTGTAATGTTGGGCGGCAAGCCGCTCACCCTCGAGACCGGCCGTTTGGCCAAACAGGCCGACGCCTCGGTGCTCGTCACCTATGGCGAGACCCAGGTGCTGGTCACCCTCTGCCACGGCGAGCCTCGCCCGGGCATCGACTTTTTCCCTTTGACCTGCGACTTCGTCGAGAAGACCTATTCGGCAGGCAAGATCCCTGGCGGCTTCTTCAAGCGCGAGGCGCGACAGCGAGACGCGGAGATCGTCACCTGCCGGCTGATGGATCGTCCCGTCCGGCCTCTCTTTCCGGATGGGTTCAAGAAAGAGACCCAGCTGATCGCTTTGGTGTTGTCCTACGACAAGGAGAACAGGGGCGACGTGTTGGCGATGACCGGCGCGAGCGCTGCGCTCCATATCTCTGAGCTGCCCTGGGACGGCCCCATCATCGGGATCCGGGTTGGCCGGGTTGACGGCGAGTTCGTCGCCAACCCCACGCTCAAGCAGGTCGAAGAAGCGGACATGGAAATCATCGTGGCCTGCTCTCGGGACGCGATCGTCATGGTCGAAGGTGGCGGCGATGAGTTCACCGAGAAGGATCTCGCTGACGCCCTCGAGTTCGCCCACGAGAGTGCTCAGCCGGTCCTCGAGCTCATCGAGGAGCTGCGCGCGGTGGTCGGCAAGCCCAAGATGGACTTCACGGCGCCGGCCCTGGACGACGGCTTCAAGAAGAAGGTGAGCGGGTTGCTGAGAGGCAAGATGCTCGACACCTCGCTGATCAAAGAGAAGCACGAGCGCTATGACGCCTATGACGGGCTGAAGAAGCACATGCTCGAGTCCATGAAGAGCGATCTGGGCGAGGACACCTACAAGGAGCACGAGGGCCTGATCAAGGCAGAGTTCGGCAACGTCAAATACGACGTCGTGCGGGGCTACGTGCTGGCCGAGAAGAAGCGCATCGACGGTCGAACGGGCAGTCAGATTCGGCCGATTTCCGTCGACCCCGGGGTTTTGCCCCGGACCCACGGCAGCGCCCTGTTCCAGCGCGGCGAAACCCAGGGGCTCGCCACCACGACGCTGGGCACCAGTGCCGACGAGCAGAAGATGGACGCCCTCGAAGGCCAGAGCTGGAAGCGCTTCTATCTGCACTACAACTTCCCGCCCTTCTGCGTCGGCGAGACGCGCTTTCTCCGCGGCCCGTCGCGGCGCGAGATTGGACACGGCACGCTTGCCGAACGGGCCCTTGCGCGCGTCATGCCGTCCAAGGAAGACTTCCCTTACACGGTTCGCGTCGTATCCGAGACCCTGGAGAGCAACGGCTCATCGTCCATGGCGGCCGTCTGTGGCGGCTGCGTATCCCTCATGGATGCCGGCGTGCCGATCAAGACGCCTGTTGCGGGCGTGGCGATGGGGCTCATCAGCGACGGTGATCGCTACATCATTCTATCGGACATCCTGGGCGACGAGGATCACCTGGGTGACATGGACTTCAAGGTGTGCGGGAGCGAAAAGGGCATCACCGCCATCCAGATGGACATCAAGATCAAGGGCCTGTCCCGAGAGATCATGATGGAGGCCCTGGAGCAAGCTCGCGATGGCAGATTGCACATCCTCGACAAGATGCTCGAGGCCCTACCGGCGCCCCGTCCCGAGCTCAGCAAACATGCCCCACGGATCGTGTCGATCAAGGTGAAGCCTGAGCAGATCCGCGTCATCATCGGCCCTGGTGGCAAGACCATCAGGGGCATCGTCGATCAGACCGGCGCCACCATCGACGTCGAGGACGACGGCACGGTCAACATCGCGTCGAGTGATGGTGATGCGCTGCGCCGTGCGATGGACATCATCGAGGGCCTGATCGCCGAGCCCGAGGTGGGCAAGGTCTACGATGGCATCGTGCGCCGGGTGGTCGACTTCGGTTGCTTCGTCGAGATCCTCCCGAACCGGGACGGGCTGGTCCACATCTCCGAGCTGGCTCATGGTCGCACCGAGCGGGTCGAGGACGTGGCCAAGGAAGGCGATGCGCTGAAGGTCAAGGTCCTGAGCGTCGACCACGACGGCAAGGTCCGTCTCAGTCATCGCGAGACCTTGCCGCCTCCTGCGGAGGGCGAGGAGGTCGTGCACGACGATCGCGGTCCCCGTGGTGACAGCCGCGGTGGTCCTCCTCGTGGCGGTGATCGCGGCCGTGGTGGTCCCCGTGGCGGTGATCGCGGCCGTGGTGGCCCTCGTGGTGACAGCCGCGGTCGTGGTGGCCCCCGTGGTGACAGCCGCGGTCCCCGTGGCGATAGCCGCGGCGGTCCCCGTGGTGACAGCCGCGGTCCCCGTGGTGACAGCCGCGGTCCCCGTGGCGACAGCCGCGGCGGTCCCCGTGAAGACAGCCGCGGCGGCGACAGCCGTGGCGGCGACAGCCGTGGCGGCGACAGCCGTGGCGGCGACAGCCCTGGCGGCGAAAGCCGTGGCGGCGAAAGCCGTGGCGGTGACAGCCGTGGCGGTGAAAGCCGTGGCGGTGAAAGCCGTGGCGGTGAAAGCCGTGGCGGCGACAGCCGAGGTGGCGAGGGCGCTCGACGCCCCCGGCAGGGCGGTTCGCGGAGCACCGGTGGTGGCGACACGCCTGGTGGTGGCGATCGAGACCGCGACTAGGACGACCCGCGCCGGCGGCGCTAATCGGGAGTCTCGCTGACAAGGCGCGGCGGCTGGCTTTGGTCAGTTGCTGCGCCTTTTTCTGTGATTGGGGCTAGGATTTGTCCGGTGAGCGCCTCCTGGCATTGGAGGGCTCTGTGGTGACTATCGCCAAAGGACAGTGGTGACCCAAGCTAACAACAGTGCGCGGCCATCGACCAGTGCCAGGGGCGGCGCATGAACGGCATGAAGCGCACTCAGATCGCCCAGCAGGGCATCGACTTCGTGACGCTCTTCCATGCGAAGTTCACCAGCACTGACGTGAGCGGCTACCGGCCCCTGCTACGCGAGCCGACCGAGAGCACTGGCGGTGGCAAGCAGGCCATGCAGCACATGGTGCTCATGCCCAGTATCGAAGGCGATCCGGTGCTCACCATCGGCTCGGTCAACGTGGCCGTCAAAACCGCCAAGTTGCGCACCTACGACTGTCTCCAGAGACTCCACAAGATGCGCTTCGGTCGTGAGCCCCTGATGGTCGATCAGGTCCAGTACCAAGGCTTCTTCGACAAGCTGCTCAAGTTCATGCAGTTTCAGGGAATGTTTGTCGATGTGGTGACCACCCCACCCCAGATGGAGATGGGATCGCGCTACCCGCCGCCTGCCCCGTCGACTGGCAGCCAAGTCGTGCAGTGGCTGGCGCTGCTGCTGTTGCTGGCCTCCATCGGGCTATTTGCCTACCTGCTGTACTCTGGCGCCATCGTTCTGTGAGCGGCGCCGTAGCTGAAGCGCGGGCCCCGCACGTGCTACACCAACCCTGACGTCATGAGTGACCCTGAGGTTGGCAAGAAGCTGGCGGCCCTCGAGCAGCGAATGCGCGAGCTCGGTTCGGTGCTGGTGTGCTATTCCGGCGGGGTAGACAGCGCCTTCGTGCTGGCCGTTGCCCATCGCACCCTCGGAGATCGCGCCGTCGGGATGACCGCGGTGTCTCCCAGTCTGGCTCCGGCAGAGCGACAAGGCGCTCTGGAGCTTGCTCGGGAGCTGGGCGCCGACCTTCGTCTGGTCGACTCACACGAGATGAACGACGAGCGCTACTCAGCCAACGGTGCCGATCGGTGCTTCTACTGCAAGAGCGAGTTGTTTCGCATCGCAGAGCGCAAGCGTCAGGAGTGGAACCTGGCCGCTGTTCTGACTGGGGCCAACGTCGACGATCTGGGCGATTATCGGCCAGGGCTGAAGGCTGCTGAAGACGCCGGTGTGGTGAGCCCGCTCATCGAGCTCGGCTTCCGCAAGGAGGACGTCCGGGCTGCAGCGCGGCTGCTCGGTCTCCCGGTTTGGGACAAACCTGCCGCCGCCTGTT
>JAUVCD010000509.1 GCA_030590865.1 Myxococcales bacterium
CCGAGAGCGAGACACAGTCGAGCACCGCACAGCATTCGCCCGCTGAGCCGAGCGCCGTCAACAGATTGCTCTTGCCCACCACAGTCCCCTTCTTGGAACATCCCTCGGCGATGTTGCACACCACCGAGTCAGACGCCCGCAACCCTTGGTCACGCAAGTGAGACCTTCCGCGGGGAAACCCCGCGCGGGAGAACCACTGGTTCACCTCCACGGCGACCGATGGAGGCCCCGAAGCGCCAGTGACTTCGACCTCCGTTGTCCCGAGATTCGAGTGCGACGAGCAGCGAGCTTGTCGAGCAGCGAGCTTGTCGAGCATCGAGCTCATCGAGCCGCGAGCCTCGAGAGCTCGGAAGCGTGAGGGAAGCGGGGTCGTTCGGGGGTTCGAGCGCGGGGCGGAAGGGGTTGCGGTAATCGAGCTCCGAGCCCCGAGACTCGAGAGTCACTGAACAACCATGCGACAACTATCCTGTCAGAGGGGGCTCTCGGTCGAGGTCGCGTTCCCGTTCGCGATCGAAGGTCGAGTCCGCTCCCGCCGTCTACGGCAGCGGCTCGGTCGCTTCAGCGCAGAGCTGCCACAGCACTGCCATCCGAACCGCTACGCCCGCCTCGACCTGATCGAGGATCACGCTCGCGGCGCCGTCTGCGATCTCGGGATCGATTTCCACTCCCCGGTTGATGGGGCCGGGATGCATGACCAGACAGTCCGGAGCGGCCAGGGCAAGTCGGGCGGCGTTGAGACCGTACTGGCGTGCGTATTCCCGGGTGCTGGGCAGCGAGGCACTGCCGATTCGCTCGTGTTGGATGCGCAGCATCATGGCCACGTCGGCTCCCTCGAGGGCAGGCTCGATGCGATCGTAGACCGTCACCCCGAGAGTTTTGGCGAGTTTTTCGGGCAGCAAGGTGCGCGGCCCTGCCATCGAGACTTCCGCGCCCATGGTGGTGAGCAAATGTGCATTGCTGCGCGCCACGCGGCTGTGGGCGATGTCACCGCAAATGGCCACTCTCAAGCCGGCGAGCTTCTTCTTGTGCTGCCGTATGGTGTAGGCATCGAGCAAGGCCTGGGTCGGGTGCTCGTGGATACCGTCGCCGGCGTTGACTACCGATGCGCTGGTGTGCTGAGTCACGTGGTGGGGCGCCCCGGAGGCCGAATGCCTGATGACCACCACGTGGGGGTTCATGGCGTTCATGGTCCTGATGGTGTCCCGCAGCGTTTCACCCTTGCTGGTGCTCGACGTCTTGCCCGAGAAATTGACCACGTCGGCGCTCAGCCGTTTGCCGGCAAGCTCGAAGGACGTGCGGGTGCGGGTCGACGGCTCGAAGAACATGTTGATGACCGTCTTGCCGCGCAGTGTGGGCACCTTGCGGACCGGCCGGCGTGACACCTGGAAGAAGGTCTCAGCCAGGTCGAGCACCCGCTCAATGTCTGAGGCGGCCAGCCCCTCGATGCCGAGGAGATGGCGCCGCGCTTGCCCCTCGCTGCTCCCAGTCGAGCTCGTGTCCATCGCTACGCTCCCCGAGCCCCTTCCGTGCGCACCACCCGGAAGGACTCATCGTCGGCGATCACCTCGACACGGCTGTCGTCTGCGACCTCGGTCCGGGCCACGCAATAGTCTGCCTGAATGGGCAGCTCCCGCCCGCCTCGATCGGCGATCACCGCCAGCTCGATGCGCCGCGGGCGCCCGTAGTCGAGTAGCGCGTGCAGGGCAGCGCGAATGGTGCGGCCCGTATAGAGGACGTCGTCGACCAAGACGATGCGGGTACCGGCCACGTCGAAGGGGATGTGGCTCGGTCCCAGCCGTGGGCTAGGAAGGGCGGTTGCCGCGTCGTCACGATATAAAGTGATGTCGACCGACCCGAGCAAGATGATCTGGCCGGTTCGCGCTCCCAAGAGGCGCGCCAGATGTTGAGCCACCGGCTCGCCGCCGCGCCTGATCCCGACCAGCGCTAGATCCGCACCTGGATCCCGCTCAGCGATCTCTTTGGTGATTCGCTGCAGCCCGTCGGCGACCGCCGCGGCGTCAACCAGTAGCTCTGCATATTGCATTGCCTTGGCATGGCTAACTGGCCACCGATGGCGCCGCAAGTGCCAGTTCGCAGGAAGGGGCCATCGGTCGCCAGACGGTCAGTCGGGCTGGTGGACAATCCGCTGGGTGCGGTCGATGAAATAGAAGTGTCGGTGCTCCGCTCGGTCGAAAGTGACGGCCCCGAAACCGTTCACGACCATGGCTACCGCCCCTAACAACCAGAATGGGGGGCTCAGCTTGCGGCCACTCAGGACGATCATCACGAACAGGAACGGCGCGAAATCGTTTGAGAATCTGTAGCCGAACTGGACCCACCCACTGTTTTGATAGAGCAGGTTGGGCAGGGCCACACAGATAGCCGCCAGGGCCGCGGCCCAATAACGGGCCCCCACCCGAGCTGGCCACAAGGCCCAGACGTAGAAGGGGCTGGTGAGCCACAGCGCCAAGCCATGGCCGTTGATTTGCAGCCCCCGGTCTGGTGAGAAGAATGGCAGGCCGGTCAGCAGCACCGAGAGGTTCCGGCCTAGGTAGTGGAAAGAAAACAGCCCCCAGGTGTCGATCCGCTTGCGCCAGGCTACGGTGAGGAAGCGATGACCAAACTCGGTGGGATCGCCGAAACGCAGATGGTTGTGCACCATGACGACCACCAGCACGGCGACGGCCGGAACCGCGAAGCGGGCGCCGCGACGCAGCAAGGTCGCCCAACAGGCGCCGCCGATCTCGCCCAGTGGGCGGTCTGGGTTCCCTTCGGTTTGGGCTGCGCGAAACAGCTCGAAAAGGAAGAAGGGTACTGCGAAACCCAGTGAGGGTCGGGTGGCGAAGGCCAGCGCCAACAGCAGACCGGCCAGCGCTGGGTGGCGAGCCTCGAGGCTGCACAACAGATAGCCACAGCAGAGCGCCACGCCCACCACATGCCCTGCGAACCACACGGTGCCTTGGACCGCCGTGAACCAGTACACGGTCCCGAGGGCGAAGAGCAGCGCCAGAGCCACGCTGTGCCATGGTTGCCGTCCTGACCGACCGCTGCGTCGCAGCCGTTCGAACACCAAGAACAGGAGCGCCGGACCGATGCCGGCAAGCCAGGCAAAAACCTGGGCATCCCGCACCCGCTCGACCGGCCCGGCGAGGGCGACCACAGGCATGATGATCACCGCGGGCACAGGCCCGAAGCTCACATAATGCTTGCCCTCGTGCAGCGCGAAGTCGTTGTTGCCCGTATAGGCTGGTGGCGGTCCGCCCAAGTCTAACCGGCCGTGCAGCCAGGCATCGGCCTGCAGCGCGTAGTGATTGTACGGGCTGTAGGACAGCAGGCGGTCGCGGGACATCGTGGCCAAGACGGCCACGGTAACCGCGAGATAGATGCCGAGGGCGATGACGACGCGCCTCTTTCGCATGCCCAGATCGGCCATCGCCACTAGGGTAATACGGCTGACGGCTGACCGCCTAGCGCCTACACTGACGATCCCACACGACTATGGCTGCTCCAATCTCAATTCCCGCTATCGATATTCCCATCGAGGGCCTGGCCGTCGAGCTGGCGCTGCCCCCGAGCTGGCTCGAGGCGACTCTGTCAGATGCCGGCATTGATGCCCAGCCGGGGGACGAAAGCGGAACCTTCAGCGGCCGACTGTCTCGGTCTGGGCAAGACATCGTCGTCAGAGGCCGCGTCCGTGTCCGCTTCCTCCTGCCCTGTGTGCGATGCCTGGAGCCCGCCGCCGTGCCCGTCGACGCCGAAGTGTCATTGTTGCTCCAGCCGGTGCCGCGGGCCGCCACCCGCAGCGGTGGGCGGCGTAGCTCGCCAGGTCAGGCTGGCGCGGTCGTGGCGGACTATGAGTTCTCGGCCGGCGAAGCCGCCCGGGATGTCTATGACGGCGAGACCGTGGTGCTCGACCCTTTCCTGCGCGAGGCGATTCTCCTAGAGATGCCGAGCTTTCCACTGTGCTCCGAGTCGTGCCCAGGGATTGTGGCACCAGGCTCGGGCCCAGGGCTGGTGGCTGCCCCGGTGCCCGCCGAAATCGATCCGCGTCTCGCCCCCTTGGAAGCCTTTCGTGCCGAGTCCGACGGTCCAGTGACCATCGCTCAGTTGGTCGAGGCCTCGGGCGCTCGCTCGACTTTCATGGGGCGTAAGCCGGTGCTGCAAGCCAATCGGCGGGGCCCGAGTCGAGCGAAACGCAACAAGAAGTAGCGAATAACTGTGGACAAGTGATGAGCCAGCGGCTATTTCCGCCCGGCGAGTTTTCCCGCTGGACCCATGATTGTACGGGTTTGGCAGGCCCCGCAAGACGCGTAGCGTAAGGAGCCAGGCTGTGGCGGTACCGAAGCGACGAACCAGCGCCACTCGGCGCGACAAGCGACGTGCTCAGCACGACAAAGTCACACCGGTGCAGTACATCACCTGCGAAGGTTGCGGCGAGGTGAGGTTGCCCCACCGCGCCTGCAAAGCTTGCGGCTGGTACGACGGCAAGGTCGCCGTCGCGGTGAAGAACGCCGACGCGTGACCGACCGGCCAGCCGAGAAGCCGGCTGCCGAGAAACCGCCAGCCGACAAGCCGCCAGCCGAGAAGCCGGCTCGCTACCCAGGTCGAGCTCCCGATGAGCTCGCCGCGAGCAGGCTCGTGGGTTCGGCCGGGCACCGGCGGCCGATGCCGTGCCCCCGCAGCCGCATCCTCGGCACCGGAGGCTATGCCCCAGAGCGGGTCCTGACCAACCAGGAGCTGGAGCGTTTGGTCGATACGACCGACGAGTGGATCACCACCCGTACGGGGATCAAGCGCCGTCACATTGCCGCCGACGGGGAAACGTCGAGCGACATGGCTGCCGCCGCCGCCCGCCAGGCGCTGGCCGCGGCAGGCCTGACAGCGGCGGATCTAGACCTGATCATCGTCGGCACCATCAGTCCTGACCACCCGGTGCCTGGCTGCGCAGTACATCTGCAACGTAAGCTCGGCGCTCATGACATCCCGGCCTTCGACATCGCGGCCGCCTGTGCTGGGTTCATCTACGGGTTGAACATCGCCGATCAGTTCGTGGCGACCGGTGCGGCCCGCTGCGTGTTGGTGGTCGGGGTCGAGCTGCTCAGCGCCAAGCTCAACTGGGAAGACCGCACGACCTGCGTCTTGTTTGGGGACGGTGCCGGCGCTGCCATCTTGGGCCCAGCCGATTGGCGGCTGCAGCCTTCGGGAAGGGAAGGGCCCCCAGCCGCGGTGGACCAGCCTGCTGGCATCTTGTCGTCGATGATCTTTACCGACGGCTCCCAGACTGGAGCGCTCCAAATTCCCGCAGGTGGGAGCGCCGACCCACCGACTCTCGAAGCCCTGAAGGAAGGGCGACTCAAGGTGCATATGCACGGCAAGGACGTGTTTCGCACGGCGGTGCGCAACTTGGTGGCATCCTCGGCCCAGACGCTCAAGGCCGCTGGCCTCACCACCAAGAATCTCGACTGGATCGTGGCCCATCAGGCCAACCTGCGCATCATCAAAGGGGTCGCCACCCGGCTCCGGTACCCACTCGAGAAGTTCGTGATCAACATCGATCGCTTCGGCAACACGTCGAGCGCTTCCATCCCCATAGCCCTCGATGAGGCGGTACGGGACGGGCGTATCCAGCCAGGCCACACGGTGCTGATGTGCGCCTTGGGTGCGGGCATCTCGTGGGGCGCCGCGGTCGTGCGGATGTGAGCTCCAGGGGCGCTGGGTGACTCGCGGCCCAATCCCCAGTCCAGGTGGGGTCATTTCACCCCCAGACCGCCGGGGGCACGGATCCCATTGATGGGCACCGCTGGTCGTGCGATCATCTGTAGTTGGCATGGCCGTGGTGCGCCATGCATGCGAGGGACTGATGACAAGCTTCAAACCTGCACGTGCCGTACCGATCCGTCTTGCCGCTCTAGCTGCGACGACCCTCGTCGCCTTGACGGCTGCTCACTCTGCAGCCGAGCCGGCTGAATGTTTGTCCTTCGACCCTGGGGATTGGCCGGCGCCGGCCCGTCCCTATTTCATGCTCCTGGTCGACACCTCGGGCTCGATGACGGCCTGCACCACGCCCCCGACGGTCTACCCGACCGAGTGCAATCAGGCCTCACCAGGCTATCAGCTCAACTCGTGCGGCATGGTGCCCAACCGCATCAACGACGCCAAATGTGCGCTCCGTCAAACCACTTTGGCCTTCGCTGGGGAGGTGAACTTCGGCCTCGCGACCTTCGCCCAGTTCCTCACCGGCTGTACCGCTGGCGCCTGCGTAAGTGACTGCGGGACGCCAACCGGCGCCAACGATTGTGGGTGGGACCGTTACAACTGCACGGTGAACAGCTTCCCGACTGCCGGCGACTTCTGCGGCAGTCAGCCCACCTGCTCTTCTGGCGGTGGACCGGCGGCTCCCAATCTGGCCGAGGGGACTTGGTACAACGGCGCCAACGTGGTGGTGCCGATGATGGAAGATCCCTGGTGGCTCGGCCCGCCGCCGCCGGTGAGCAACGTGGACGAGCTGCTCAAGTGGTTCGACGGCGACTGCACGGACAGCAAGGAGCTGTTCGCCTATTGGGGCACGCCCACGGCACCGGCGCTGCGCGCCACCGGGCAGTATCTGCGCGCCGGCTGGTCGATGTGGTCCAACACCAACTATTGCAACCCGCCGACCTACGCGGCGCCTACGTTCCTCGACCTCAACGACCGTGACTGCCGCTCGGTCAACATTCTCTTCGTCACCGATGGCGATCCCAGCGACTGTGAGGTCGGTGACGACCAAACCAACGCCGTGGCCATCGCGGCCGATCTGTTCAACAACGGCGTGACCCTCGGTACCACGACCTGGCCGGTCTATACCCACGTGATCAACTTCTCCGGCGGAAGCCAGACCAATACCGACGCCATCGCGGCGGCAGGGGGGACGGGAGTCTCACTGGTGGCGGACAACGAGGTGCAGCTGGCCCAGGCGCTGGCCAACATCGTGGCTACGGCAGTGGCGCCTGAGGTCTGCGACAACGGCGACAACAACTGCAACGGTTGTACCGACGAGGGATACAACCACTACTGCAACATCGGGCAGACGTGCTGCTCCTGGACCAACCTGACCCAGCGAGACACCTGCCTCACCAACTAT
>JAUVCD010000411.1 GCA_030590865.1 Myxococcales bacterium
TCACCGCCCGGTTTCCGATGAACTCCTTCATCAAGCTCGAATAGTCGGTTTCCATCATGAGACCGAGCGCCATGCCGATGCCGATGACCAACAGGACCGGTCCCATCAATCGTGCACGGACTCGACGGGCCACATGGCTGCCGTGTTTGTCCTGCTTCAGCGACGCCTTGTGGGCGCTCGCCTTCAGCCGCAAGCTGACCCGCACCCGGCCGCGGTGCTTTTCGAGCTCGACGAGGGCACCTTTGCCGAGGCCCTCGAAGGGGACCGGCGACCAATGTTGCCAGGGGACGGCGATCGCTTCCGGGGATAGGGAGGTCCAGGGCGCCTCTGCGAATTCGTCCCAGAGCCCAACGGCCACGAACAGCTCTTCGGGGCGACTGGCACGCACGAAGGCGACGTGCCCCCACAATTGAGGCTCCGGAACCGTCTCCAGAACCGCCGGCTCGCGCTGCAATGCTGGCAATGGCCTGGCTTCCGTCGGAATGGGCACGCCACGCCGCCAGCCGCTCAATACCACCAACTTGGTCCATGGCTGTCGATCCGCCAGGGTGACCTTGGCAAGGGTGGACAAAGTGTTTCGCACCGCTTGGGCCATTTGCTCGCGCAGCCGCGCTGGGCTCGTCCGGGTGCCCACACAATCCACCATCAACAGGACGTGACCCCCACTGGCCCGCCGGACGAGGGCCACCAAGTCCATGGCACCGGCGCTGCCAATCTCGCGCATGGTCCACTCGACATCGCTATCGTCGGGCACGCCAGCCAGAGTGAGCAGAATGCGGCGATTGGCCGGCAATGCCAACGCCGCCGCAATGTCCGAACGACTCTCCTCGGCCCGGGACCAAAGGGCAGAGCGCTGGAGCTGACTCTCCGTCGGTTCCATGTCCGGACAATAGCGGAGCCGAGCGACGTGCCGCCCTTGCGCCAATACGAAACCCTGGAGCTGAAAGATGCGCACAGGCCATCCAGTCTAGTCAATCGCAGCCGAGAGGTCTTGCGCCATGGTGTTCCCGGCGAACGGGGGAGATCATTGCGCCGCAGCAGTGTCCAACAACAACTGTTTCAGCGCGACGAAGTTCTCGGGGATGCTCAGATCGTTGAGCGCGACGCTGTAGACCATCACTTCTTCGGTGGCGGCGCCCAGAATGAACACATCTTTATCTCCTGCCCCCCAACTGACCCAGACATTCTCGCTCACCACATCCTGTAACCACGGCAAGTCGGTTCCAGTGGTGACGTTCACGCTGCCGCTCTCCGCGTCGATGGCATTGACGCCGACAATCGAGATGGGCACCGGGGGCGAGGCACCGTCGAGCTCCGCCTGCATTTGAGTCAAATGTGCAAACTGCACAGTACAAGAGCCTCACAATGCGCTGCCGAAGTACCAGGCTGACACCTGACCCAAATAGTCGACAGGTGACACGTAGGCGTTGTAGGTGATCGAGGTCTCGTTGACGTCCAGCAAGCTGAAATCGGGCATCGGTGAGGGAGCCTCGCCACCTTGACCGGCCGACCCGCTGCTGGTGCTGCTGCTGGCGCTGCCCCCAGTGCCACCGACGCTACTCGTGCCCGCGACGCCCCCGTCACCTGCCCCCCCGCCTAAGCCTCCTCCGCCTGAGCTGGTGGTGGGCGCGAGACCGTTCCGTGTCTCCTCGCCAGCGGACGAACAGGCGAGCAGAAAGCTGACGAGCAGCATTCCCCCAAGGCCCGCCGAGGCGGCATCTCGTGCGATGGCAGACAGCGACACCAGAGGATCATGGTTGCATGACCGCTGACCCTGTCAACCCGGGACGGTGTTATGGTGCCCATTCACCTGGGACGGAGCGACCGCGCACTGACCCACGAGCCTCTTTTTCCGGCTCGTCCCAGGGATGGGCGACCTGATTCATGGCGCGAAACGCGAGACCGCAGCAACGATGGTTCTGGTTGGCTGTGCTGCTGTCATTGAGCCTGTTTGGCGCGTGCACCCTCAATCGAGATGGCAGTCTGCCCGCGGGCAGCTACCAGCTCGGGGGGACGGTGGCCGGACTAGACGGCGAGCTCACGCTATTCGGGGCGGGCTCGGCGATCACCTTGACCCACAACGACAGCTTCGTCTTCCCGAACCGGGTGCCCAACGGCACCTCCTATGACGTGCTGGTCATCGGCCATCCCGACGGGCAGCGCTGTACGGTCAACAACGGCACCGGCGTGATGGCCAGTGCTGACGCCACCAATGTCGCCATCAGCTGCGAGTCCCATCCACCCTTCACCATCGGTGGTGACGTCAGCGGCCTGGGCGGGGTGCTCACCCTCTGGAACGGTTTCGAGACCCTGGTCATCGACCAGGACGGCCCCTTCGTGTTTCCCACCAGGTTGACTGACGAGACGCCCTACAGCGTGCAGGTCATCATCCAACCCGAAGGGCAGCGCTGTGAGGTGCAAGGCGGGGCCGGCACTGTGGCAGGAGAAAACGTCACCAGTGTGGCGGTCACCTGCCTGTCTGATGACACCTTGCTCTCCGATCTGGCCGTGTCGGCCGGGGCACTCGAGCCACCATTTGCGCCCACCACAGCCATCTACACCGTCGACCTCGGCGTCTGGGCTCAAGGCCTTTCGGTCACGCCGACCACGGCTCATCCGGCAGCCACGGTGACCGTCGCCGGCTTGGCCGTCGAATCGGGCGAAGCCGCCGACCCGGTCGCGCTCGACCTGGGCAGCAACATCATCACCATCACCGTGACAGCCGAAAGCGGCGCCACCCGGGACACCACCCTCTTTGCCAGCCGCGCCGACCAGCTCGCCTACGACTACTTCAAAGCATCCAACACCGGCCAGTCCGATCTGTTCGGTTACTCCATAGCCTTGTCCGGTGACACTCTGGCCGTCGGGGCGCCTTACGAGGACAGCAGTACCACCGGTGTCGGCGGCATCGAGAGCGACAATGGCGCCCATGACGCCGGCGCCGTCTACGTCTTCACGCGGGTGGGCGAGACCTGGACCCAACAAGCCTACATCAAGGCCTCCAACACCGATGGCGGGGACAGCTTTGGCTACAGCCTGGCCCTGTCTGGCGACACCCTGGTGGTGGGCGCACCTTACGAGGACAGCAATACCACCGGCGTGGGAAACGACCAGACCGACGACAGCGCCTGGGACGCGGGCGCCGTCTACGTCTTCGCCCGCTCAGGCACCGACTGGTGGCAAGAGGCCTACATCAAGGCGTCCAACACTGACGCCTACGACTCGTTCGGCTACGACGTGGCCCTGACCGGCGACACCCTGGTCGCCGGCGCTCCCTACGAAGACAGCGGCGCCACCGGCGTGAGCGCCACCCAGTCCGACAACGGCGCCCAGAACAGTGGCGCCGTCTACGTCTTCACCCGCACGGGAAGCACGTGGACCCAAGAGGTCTACATCAAGCCGTCCAACACCGACAGCCACGACTATTTCGGTTTCAGCGTCGCTGCGGAGGACGATCTCCTCGCGGTCGGTGCTCTCTACGAAGACGGTAATGCCACCGGAATCAACGGCGACCACCACGACAACAGCGCTACGGACAGCGGTGCCGCCTACCTCTTCGAGCGCTCGGGCAGTTGGACCCAACAGGCCTACGTCAAGGCCTCCAACACCGAGACCAGTGACTACTTCGGCACCGCCGTAGCCCTGTCCGGCAATACCCTCGCGGTAGGCGCCCATGGCGAGGACAGCAACGCCTTGGGCGTGAACGGCGACCAAGGAGACAACAGCCTGGCCGACAGTGGCGCCGCTTACGTGTTCACCCGGGTCAACAACACCTGGTCACAGCACGCCTACCTGAAAGCCTCCAACCCAGGGGGCGTGGACCATTTCGGGCGCTTTCTCGACGTTCGGGGCGATACCCTCGCGGTGGGGGCTCCATACGAGGACAGCGGCGCCTCCGGCCTGAACGGCAACCAGCACGACAACAGCTCGGCCGAAGCCGGTGCCCTCTACGTCTTCAGCCGCGCCGCCGGGAGCTGGGGCCAGGAAGCCTACATCAAGGCCCTCAACACCAATGCCGCGGACTACTTCGGCTATGCGGTCTCCTTGTCGACCGACGCGCTGGCCGTAGGGGCTCCCTACGAAAACAGCAGTGCCACAGGGGTCAACGGAGACCCTTACAACAACAGCACAGGCGACAGCGGAGCGGCCTACCTCATCCGCTGACTAGAGCGACGCCGCAAACTCTTGGCCAAACTCTAACGGCATCGGGCGGTTGGTCGGCTTCTTGGCGGTGGCGGCGCGCATCAACTTGGCAATGGCGGCCGGATAGACCTTGAGCCGGTCGGCATCCTCGAAGGGATCCCGTCGCATGTGGGCGATGATCCGGTCTCGGCTGTTATCGATTTCGTCGAAGAAGGCGCGGCCGGTCGTCACGTTGTAGATCGATGCCGCCAGCGAGTAGACGTCGGCCCGCACGTCGAGCTCGACGGGATCGAGCACCTGCTCGGGGGCGATGTAGCCAGCGGTACCGGCCACGAATCTGCCCCCCGATTCGGCGGCCACGCGAGTCGCACGCACCATGCCGAAGTCGATGACCACCGTCGCCAAGGGGGTAGCGAGGGCCGGATCGCGGTGCTTCTTGGCATCGAACTTCTCCCCTCCTTGAAGGGGCAAGCGGAGCCACAAGTTGGCAGGCTTGATGTCCCGGTGCACCAGGCCAGCACTGTGAAGTGCCGCCAGCCCGGCGCAAGAATCGAGCACCACCTGCCGCAGCTCGAAGAGGGTCATGCGGCGCGCGGTAGCGTAGTCCTTGAGGTCCGCGCCGATCAGATACTCGAGCACCAAGAAGGGGTCGTCGTCTGAGACGCCGCGGTCGATGATATTGGCGACGTTCGGGTGGTAGAGGCCAGCCAGAGCCGCTGCCTCCTCGACAAAAGAGGCCAGGATCTGTTGCCGCTCCACGGCGTTGGCGCTGGCCAGGGCGTCGGCCTTGGGGATCTTCAGCACGAACATGCGATCCGCCCCAGGCTTGCGCACCAGCCACACCGAACCAATGCCGCCCTCGCCGAGTCGCTTGATGAGCTCGTAGCCCTCGATGAGCTTGGGCTCCGCCTTCTTCTTGGTCGGTGGTGGCGGTGGCGTTCGGCGGATCGCCGCCCTGACGGCTGCTTCGAGCAGCGCCGAGGCAACCGGCCCAAGGGAGGCGAGCCACACGTCGAGCATCTGCAGCTTGCGTCCCCGAATCGCGCGGGCCACCAGCGAGGCCACCCGCGGCGCGTTCTCGGTGGAGCGCTGAGCCAGCGAATCGTCAGCGCTATCGGTGCTTGGCGGGTGCAGGGCCTTCACGGGATCGGCCAGGGCGGCCTGCAGTCGGTCCGCAGCGAGCACGAGGCTGACGCAAATCGCTTCGAGCTCCGGTTGGGGACCCGCGGCCTTAGCAAAGGCTCGCAACGCCTGGGCGAGGCCCGCCAAGGCGTGGGCCAGCTCGGTATCCTGAGCGTGCAGCGACTCGAGCTCCGTCGCAGCGGCGGCGCCCCACTGACCATCGGTGGCACCTGACGACACCGCCGTGCGCAGAGCTTCGGCCTGCTCGGTACAGTGGTCGAGCGCGCCCTCAGCCATCATCGGCAGAGCGGTAGCCAACTGGAGCAGCATGGCAGGGCGATCGATGACCAAAGCCCACCAAGCAGCGAAGGGGCCCAGCCAGCTGACGTCGTCGCCCAGGCCGAGCGTGGTGCCCCGGGTCGTGTCCACCAGCCGCCAGAAGATGGCGCTCAAAGCGCTCTGCAGGGGCCGGGGAAGCTCCCTGGTGCCATCGGCCAGGCCCTCGAGCTTGCGCAGCCAATGACACGTCTCGTGAGCGGTCGGGCCACGGCCCGGGCCGAGGTCCGAGTCCTGGCCACAGGCGTCAAGCGCATAACCGCCAAGGCGGAGCGCCAAGACTTCGAGGGGCACGTCGAGGTGCACGTCCACCCCCTCGGTCTGCCGCCGCTCCTTGACGAGATCGAGGATCTCCGCCGGAGTGCCGGCAATCGTCTTCCAGGTTTCCTCCAGGTTCGGCTCCTCGACCGGATCGCCGCCTGGGCTCGTCGCCAAGAGGGGACCCCAGAGCCGCAACGCAAACACCCGGGCACAGCCCTCGAGGGCGTTGAGGGCAGCAGCCCGCTGCCGGGGCCGTCCTGATTCCAGTGCAATTCGGAGGGCTTCATGAAAGGTCGGTGCCACCGAGCCGGCGAAGCGGGCGGCCCGGGCATCCGCCTCCTCGTCATCGTACTGGGCCGCAATGCGCATCAAATTGTCGACCCCGAGCTCCAAGTCGAGGGGATCGCGCTCGGCGCCATCGACCACGTCGGTCACGGCGATCACCTCGATCCAGCGGCGCAAATCGTCAAACGCCCCATCCGTCGCGCGGCGAGCCCGTTCCCGCAACTCTCGCAACGGCTCTTCGACCTCTGGGTCGTAGTGCCCGCGGCGCCAGAGGGTCACCAACCCCCGAGCCAGCGCCCGCGCCGAAATCGCTCCGCCATCGCCGCAGAGCACGCGGCCGGCGAGCCGGTCCCAGATGTCTCGCCGCTCGAAGAACAGGTAGGGCGTCGCCGCCGCAGCGGCAGCCAGCACCCAGGGGTCTTCGTCCGACGAGCTCACGATGGCCACCAGCTGGCTCGCCAGAAAACCGAGCCGGTCGGCGGGCAGAGACGCAAAGGCCGTGATCCCCCGCTGTCGCAACACCGGCGAGTCACCGTGGACCCAGTCGAGCAGCATGCCCTGCAGCTGTTCCATCGAGCCGGTCAAGCGCCCGAGCGCGCGAGCGGCGTGAACCCAAACGAGCGGCTCGGGATGGAGCAACAAGGGCTGAAGCACCTCGAGGGTCCAGCCCACCAGCTCGGGATCCGTCATTTGAGGCATTCCGCAAACGCTCACCTCGAGGCAACGGGCCGCAAGCACTCGACCACGCAAGGCGGCATGAGCAGGCTCGCTGATCAAGACTCGAAAGGTCTCTTGAGATCCCCAGAGCCAGGCGCCCAGATCCGGCACCTCGAGAGCGCTCGCCCCGGCCTCCCAGATCAGGATCTCGAGCCGCGCGCGAACCTCGGCATTGATCGGGAGCCGCAGCTGGGCACCGTCGCCAATCAGTGGAGCGCAGGCGAGGGCATCACTCAGAGGACCGGCAACCACTCGTTGGCCAGCGACGCCGGGAACCAGCGGTTGAAGCTCGGGCTTGGTCGCAGCGATGGCAAGGATTTGGGCGATCCACACGTCCCGCCGCCAGGCGCTCGCCGAGCACCACGACAAGATCGCCTCGGTGCCTGGCCCTTCGAAGAGTGCGCCCAGGACAGCGCTGGCATCATCGGCGTAGGTCAAGGCGGGCAAGTCGCTCGCCAGCACTCCGGCGGCGGTGCGCAGATCGTCCGGCAGATCGACCGCGAAGCGCTCGGGTACCCGCCAATGGTCACGTAAAGGCTCCTCGAGCTCCGGGTGCTCTGCAAGAGACTCAGCCAGCGTCGAAAGGGCCTGTTGAAGCTCGGTGGGGTTCATCGTGATCGTGGCGCAGTTTACCCCAGTCGCACGAGCTACCACCCAAATAGGCGAGAACTAGTGCCTTTGTAGAAAGCAGGCCGTCCAATGGGAGTTCGCGTCCAAACGAATGCCCAGAAGGCGCCCCTCCAAGTGAAGAAGCCTAGGCCTGCTGCACGCGCGCCAGTCACGTCAACGTCGGAACCGGCGTTGGCAACCGCCAGCTTCCGTGGCCGGCGCGCTCAGGTCCAGTCATCGGCGCTCCGAAGCTACATGTCGAGACCGAGGAGCGCTGGGTCGGCGTGCTCCAGTAGCGACCTGGGCTGGGGCAGCCTGGGTTGGGGCAGCCTGGGCTGGGGATTTGTGGAGAGCCGCAAGACGGCTCACCACAAGACCACAGCCCCGACGACGACGGCGGCGGAGATTCTTGTTGTTTCTTGAAACTCTGATCCCCAAGCCAATCTCCTGGCGCAGTTGCGGTGTACACGACGGAGGTGAGGCGAGCGCGCGGAAGCTCCGAGTGGGCTCGGCTCGGCAACACAAAATGAAACCGTCGTCGCCGCCGTGGTTGTGGTCTTGTGGTAAGGCGCCGCAGGCGCATTTCCACAAATCCACAACCATTGATGGTGCCAGCCCCATGTCCTGCCACGCCAACCATCAAGAAAGCCGAAATACCACTTGACCGATTCCGGGCCCACCGACCGAGCGCATTGAGGCCTCCTGCTAAGCAGAGCAATGGTGTCACTAGCAGCGGCACTCTGACCATTGCACTCCCATTAGGTAAGTTGAATCGTCAAGCAGCTCCATAACGCCGCTGCCGCAGGCTCAGAGAGGCGAAATGGCGGGTGCTATGCTTCAGTATGAACCGCCCGATTGATGACTATCGTGCCGACCTGCCCACCGCCCAGCTCATCGCCGAGCTGGGCAGACTCTTTCAAAAGCAGCGGCGCATCGAGCAGCTCATCTGCCGCTACCTCGCCGACTTGGCCGATCGCATCGAGGACGAGCCGGCCACTGTGATGGGGGGCTACGCTGACATCTATCATGCGGCCCGGTCCTGCTTCGGTCTGAGCGTTCGGGCCACCCGTGAGCGG
>JAUVCD010000619.1 GCA_030590865.1 Myxococcales bacterium
GGGCCGTGCGCAGGCACCGCTTTCGATCGAGGGCCAGCGGGCCAATCGGTCCGATGGCTTGGTTGGGGCAAGCGGAGACGCAGTCCCGGCAGTCGATACAGCTCGCCTGGCGGAACATGAGCTCAGGCGCCGCGCGGATGCACTCGGGGTTGTGGCACCATGAGCAGGACAGCGGGCAGCCCTTGAAGAAGACCGTCGAGCGGATCCCTGGGCCGTCGTCCAGGCTGTTGCGCTTGATGTCGGCGATGAACGGCGGCTGCATCAGGTGCCCAGGCGGTGCTCGGCCCGCTCGATCAGCTCACGCTTCATGTCATCGTTCAGGTCGTTGAAATAGGCGTTGTAGCCTGAGATGCGCACCATCAGGGTCGGATAGCGCTCAGGGTGACGCCTGGCATCCCGTAACGTCTCGGTGCTGACCACATTGAACTGAATTTGCATCCCCCCTTCTTGGAAGTAGGTGCGAGCGTAGCCAGTCATGTGCCCCACTGTGTCGCTCTGTGAGTCCCTTGGGGCTGGCGCCACCTTGACGTTGAAGGCGATGTTGTTCGGCATCTGGTGGTGGTTGAGGCTGGCCACGTCGTGGATGTGCTCGACAATCGAGGCATGGCGCATGGCCATCGGCGTGATCCCTGGCGTGAAGGCCTTGCCCTTGCGCCGCCCGCTAGGGAGGGCGCCGGACAGGGTTCCGAAAGCCACGTGGTTGCTCATGCTCCAGAAGCCTGAGTTGTAATGCCCGCCACGATAGTGAGGCTGGGCACGAAACACCTCGTGGCAAAAAGCGATCGCCTGGTCGGCGATTTGGCGGGGCGCCGGATCACCGGAGCCGAACTTCGGGACTCGATTCTCGATCCGGCTCAACAACGGCTGGTAACCCTCGAAGTCATCATCCAGGGCGCTGATCAGAGTCGCCATGTCCACCCGCTTTTCGTCGTAGACGAGTTGCTTGATGGCCATCAGTGAGTCGACCACGTCGACCAGGCCGACGTTGCCCGAGCCCGAGCTGTTGTGCTTCGCCCCGCCTTCACTGAGGTCTCGTCCGCTTTCGAGCGGACCGGCGATCAAGGACGACAGCAGCGGTGTCGGGCGGACCTGCTGATGCCCTTCACCCAGCAGGTTGTTGGCCTCGGTGGCCAGCTCAATCAGGCGCCGGAGCTGAGCGAAATAGGCATCCAACAGCTGATCGAAAGACTCGAACAAGGCAGGGTCGCCGGTGCGGGGTCCTACCTGCTCGCCGATCAGCGGGTGGACCCCCCGCCGGAGCGCCATTTCCAGCGGCGCCACTAGGTTGAACATCATGCAGTTGGTGTGGCCGTAATGGCGGCCGCAGCTGGTCGGCTCGACACAACCCGTGGCGCTCCAGTCGCGGGCCTCTGCTAGGGCGAAGCCCTGGTCGGTCAGCACGTCGATGATGGCCTGATCGTTGTGGATGGAGGGCGTTGCGCCGGTCAGCAAGTTTACTTCGCAGAGTCGTCGCAGATAGGCACTCGAGTTGATGCCCTCGGAGTAGCGAGCGTTGATGTTCGGGTCCTTGAGCCCCAACATCTCAGTCACCTTCAGGCAGACATAGGTCATGTCGGTCACGCCGTTGTCACCGGTCTCCGTGACCCCACCGAGGGTGATGACTTGACCGGAGGCCGAGCCCCCAAACAGCTTGTTGCCCAGGTCGGCCACCTGGGGAAGGTGGTCGGTGCAGCGCAGGTAGAAGCACCCGGTAAGCTCGATAGCCCTCCTCAGGTAGGTCTGTTTGGCCGCGGCGTCGTCCTGGGGCAGCTTGGCCATGTCGGCGTCGAAGAAGGGCTGGAGCCACTGGTCGAGTCGGCCGATACTGAGGCCCGCGTTGGTGTTCTCGAGGTGACAGGCCACCCACACCGTCCACATCGACTGGAGCGCCTCGGGTAGCGTCTCGGCGGGTTGGGCGGGGACCTTGGCGCAGATCCGAGCGATCTCCTCGAGCTCGCTGCACCGGCTGGGATCGCTCTCGACTCGCGCTTCGGCCGCGGCCTGTTCGGATAGCCGTTTAGCGTATTGCATCACCCCGCCGAGACAGAGCGCCATGGCCTCATGGAGCGAGGCCTTGCGAGTGTCGGTGCCGTCCTCATCGGCCCGATCGAGCGCCTGTTGCCGCAGCGCCTCGAGGCCCTGGTCGAGCACGACGGGGAATCCAGGAATGGTGTGGGAGACGGCCTGGGTTTTCCACTGGAAGTACAGCGCGAAGCGCTCGTCGAGCTGGATGGACTGAGGGTTGCCGTGACGGGCGCGGACATGCTCCCGCACGTTCTTGTCCATCCAGAACGGGAACACTTGGTCGTTCAGGATCCGAACGTCGTCTTCAGTGATGCGATAGGGATTGAGCTGTCGCCGGCTGACCGTTCGAAGCTCGGGCCAAATTGGGATACCGCCGCACTCGGGGTAGACGACCACGCCGATGGCTTTGCTGGTCGTCGTACCGGCGAGCAGGTCACCATCGCGGATGATGGGCTCCCGTTTGGCCATCACGTGACAGAAGGCGCGTGCCTGACGCAGCGCCGGGTGCATGCCCTTGTCGGGGGCAGCGGGATCGAAGCCCTGGGCGCGCAGCGACTCGGTGTAGAGCCGCGGGCGTTCGGTGCAGATCGCTGGGGTCACACAGAAGTAATCGTCGAGGAAGCGGCTCAGTCGGGGGAAGTCATCGAGGGTGAAATCGCTCAGCCCGGGATCGTCGAGGTGCCTCACCTGGTCGCAGCGCGCCATCGGGAGCGAGTGTCGCGATTCAGGTCGGCGAATCTCACGGCGCTCGCCGACCGGCGGACCATTGGTCCGATCGACGAGCGAGCTCAGCATGAACGACAGCCGCGCCACGTGGCTCATATTGCCGACGAAGACCAGGTCGCCGGTGAGCAACATGTCGAGCACTCGATTCGGTGCCTCAGTGAGCAGGGCACGAGCGCAGGCGGCATCTCGGAAGATCAGCCGCGCGTCCGGGGTGGAGGGAACCTGGCCAGTGCACCGCACCCGCCCGCCGTCGAATGTGGCGCAGATAGCGAAGGCGCCGTCCCGGGCTTCCAGCACGACCTGGGCCTGCCAATCGTCAGCGAGGTCGTTGGTGCCGGCTCGGTAGATGAGGCTTCGGTAGTCGGGATCGAGGCGCAGGCGTGCATCCATGGCGGCAAAGAGGCCCCGCAAGGCAAGGCCAGTGAGCGTCCCTTCGGTGCCTCTCACGATTTGCGAAGCGCCAGCGGCGCTCACGGTTCGGATCCCCAGCTCCTTCAGTTTGGCAGCGCTGCGGCTAGCCGCCTGAGCAAGACTCGTCACCATGGGCCCCGTCCTCTGATGGTAGGTCCGGTCGGCCGTGGCACGACAGACTGGACCCTGGGAAGTGTCTCACACGGTCTGCGCTGCAGGAAAGCCCCACCGATCGAGCTGGTCCAAAGGGTATCGGGACCCACCTTGTCGTGGTCGCCCGCGGCAAGCTCCGCTAAGGACCTGGCATGCGCAAAGTGACGGCGGAGCATGAGGTTGCCTGTAGCCCAGAGACATTCTGGAAGCTGTTCTTCGGCAAAGAGTTCAACGACGAACTCTATCTGAAGGTGCTCCAGTGCAGCAGCTTCGAGATCCTGGAGCAGAGCGACACGGCCAGACGGTTGCTGGTGTCACCTAAGGTGAACATGCCCAAGACCGTGATGAAGCTGATGGGCGACAGTTTCTCCTACGAAGAGCACGGCACTTTCGACGCGGACCAAGGCATCTGGCGCTACGAGGTGCTGCCCAACGCACTCAAGGGCAAGCTGAAGAACACCGGCACGGTGCGTTGCGAGCCCCTCGGCGAAGGGCGTTGCAAGCGGGTCGACGAGATGATCGTCGAGGCCAAGGTGTTCGGCCTCGGCAGCCTGATCGAAAGCTCGACAGAGAAGGAAGTGCTGGTGGCCTGGGACCGGGCGGCCGTGTTCATGAACGACTGGGTCAAGAAGAACGGCTAGCTGGTTGGCGGTCCGAAACTCCTGTTTCTTCGCGAAGCGAGTGCACGGGTGACGCGCTCGACGAGCTGTGGTGGCTACCTGTGTGGTCCGCCCCAGGATCATTCAGGAATGCCGAAGGCACAAGCTGTTGTCCTCGAGCGGGACGCGCGACAAGCGAGGCGTGTTTGGTCGGTCTTGGCGAAGAGCTAGCGAGTTGGCGACGGCCGCAGTGAAGCGGCTCGGCGAAGCCATCCGCTGCGCCGTCAAGCCGACCGCTGGTCTCGTCCCTGGGCTGGTCTCCGACCTCACGCGAAGCCGGGCCGAATTGCTCTCCGAGAATGCTCTGCTCCGGCAACAGCTCATCGTCACTCACCGTCACGTGAAGCGTCCGAAGTTGTTGCGCCATGAACGCGCGGTGCTGGTCGTGCTCTCCGCGCTCACTAGTTCGTGGCGCGAGGCCGTCCTGCTCGTCGAGCCGGAGACGATTCTGCGCTGGCACCGAGCAGGCTTCCGTCTGTTCTGGCGCAGAAAGTCGCGCACGACCCGAAAGAGCCGTCGGCTTGCCTCCGCCACCATCGCCCTCATCAAGCGCATGGCGATCGACAACAGACTCTGGGGCGCCGAGCGCGTCAGGGGCGAGCTTCTGAACCTTGGGATGCACGTCAGCAAGCGCACGATCCAGAAGTACCTGCGCCAAGCGCGTGGACCCCAGCCCTGGGGCCAGAGCTGGTCGACGTTCTTGTGCAACCACGCCTCGCAGGTCTGGGCCTGCGACTTCTTGCAGACCTACGACATCTTCTTCAGGCCGATCTTCGCCTTCTTCATTGTGGAACTGGGCTCACGCAAGGTCGTCCACATCGCCGTGACTCGCTCACCAACCAGCTTGTGGACGACGCAGCAGCTGCGAAACGCCACGCCATTCGGGACTGGCCCGAGGTTCCTCATTCGCGACAACGACGACAAGTTCGGAGCCGAATTTGACCGCGTGGCGGAGACCCGTGGCATACGCGTCTTGCGCACGCCCGTGCGAGCACCGAAGGCGAATGCGACATGCGAGCGGTATCTCGGAAGTGTGCGCCGAGAATGCCTGGACCACGTGATCGTCCTCGGTGAGAAGCACATGCTCCGCGTGCTCAAAGAGCACGTCACCCATTTCAATACGGCACGCCCACATCAGGGGATTGGTCAGCGAGTACCGGTCGGGCCAGTTGCTCACCGGAAGGCGCATTCGAATACGGAGGTTGTCGCCCGGCCCATCCTTGGAGGCCTTCATCATGAGTACCGGTGGGCAGCATGACTAGAGGACGCGCAAGGTAGCCAAGACAGAGGGCGACCGTGACCGCCCACTCAGCTCCGGTGGGAGGGTTGTCGCCACGCCGATCCTCGGAGGGCTACACCACGACTACCGGCGGGCAGCGTAGCCGTTTGGCCGCGCATTGACGCCCGGATGACAAGGGTAGCCAGCACGGGGGTTCAACCCGGGTGAGGTCGCGCTGCCCTCGCCCTCGTAGTTGACGCACAGCGAAGCGCCGCAGCACTGCTGGTCCGGGGACCCGCAGGCGTAGCCCGCCTCGACCAACGGGCTGGATGCCGGTCGTATCCAGGTTCCCCGGGATTACTTACACTTGGTGAGCCGGATGACAGGGTCGGTGTTGGTCGTCCAACCCGTCGACGAGGGATAGTACTCCGTGAACAACGAGTCCTTCTGTGGTCCCCCGTTGCACTTGTACTCGACGCGGTAGCGGCGTTTGACGTTGCAGCCGAGGGCGGCGCTGTAGTTGTCCCCCTTCTTCTGGCCGCCGTTGAGCTGGAAAGTATCGCTACCGAACCAGCCGCCT
>JAUVCD010001084.1 GCA_030590865.1 Myxococcales bacterium
TCGCGCGCGTGGTGTGAGCGGGCGTGCGCGACCCCACTAGCCCTGCTGCATTGAATCGACCGATTGGGCATCGCCGATTGGGCTGGGGGTGAATCGCCCCGCAGGGGCGAGAGGGGGGAACCCCCAAAAAAAAACAAGGGATGCAGCCAAGCCCGATCGCCGCCGCGCTCTCCGGGTCGGTGTCGGGGTCTCACCCCTGTGACACCCCGACACCGACCCTGAGAGCGCGGCACGAAGAGGGCTGCGATCAGCCCCCCGCGTATTCGCGGATGAACTCGCGGATCCGACCCAGGATTAGATCGAGCGCCACTCGGTTGTGTCCGCCCTCGGGAATGATCACGTCGGCGTGGCGCTTGGACGGCTCGACGAAGGCGATGTGCATGGGACGCACCGTGTCGTAGTACTGCCGCCGAATCTGATCGAAGGTGCGGCCCCGGTGCTCCAGGTCCCGCCGGATGCGACGGATGACCCTCAGATCTGCATCGGTGTCCACGAAGATCTTGAGGTCCATCCGCTCGCGAAGTCGCGCATCGGCGAGCACCAAAATCCCTTCGATGAGGAGGACCGGCTGGGGCCCAACGAGATCCGACTCGGTGGCACGGACATGGCGCTCGAAATCGTAGCGCGGTTTGGAAATGGCACGGCCGTCGCGGAGCCCGTCGATATGGTCGAGCAACAACTCCAGCTCGAGAGCGTCGGGATGGTCGAAGTTGACCTTGGTGCGCTCCTCATAGGTCAGCTCGACCAGATCTCGGTAGTAGCAGTCCTGCTCGATGAGCACGATCTGGTCCAGCCCCAGGGAAGCGGCCAGGGACCGAGTGATGGTCGTCTTTCCCGAGCCACTTCCGCCGGCAATGCCGACAACGAATGGACGCTTGGTAGGCACAGGTCGGGGGCCTCCTTCGACCCTAAATCAGCGGCAGGCCTGCGCCTGGCGGGCCTTGGCGAACCGGTAGGCCTCTTGAGCTCGTCGCTTCTTGGCCGACGCCTGATCGAGGGCGCGCTTCTGAACGGCGCAAGCGTGCCGCTTGTGACCCGTCCGCTTCATACACCCGAAATAGGCGGCTGCCTTCGCGTCGCTGTCACGGAGCGCGCCGGAGAGTGCAACCTGGGCACGCTGGGCTTCTGCCGTCGCTTTGTCGCACTGAGGCCCGCTGGCGGCGGCTCCGCTCACCAAGATGGCGGCACACCCCAGCGCCGCGGCAATAAGCTTGTGCACCTGCATAATGAAGTCTCCCCGCGCAGTGCCTACTTACCTTGATACACCATCGGCGTGACCCAAGGAAAGCACTATCGTGCACACCTTTGCCTACATGGCGTCAGAACCGCCCGAGCTGGCGGGGAGGCAGGCCGATCACCGTGTCCACCACCAGGCTTTCGACGACCTCTAGTCCCGTGGTCGTGGCCGCGAACCGGTGCACCCGATTCCGCTCGGAATCGGCGATGAAGCAGCCACCGCACATGCCATCCTCAGGCGCCCCCGCACCTGCCACGGCTGTCATGCAGCGCACCTCACCGAGCTGGAAGGGCTGGGCGTCAGAGCGCAACAGCTCGCGCACTTCGTTCGTCTCAGTGTCCAGCTCGATTGCCGCGTCGAGCACCAACGGATCCTCCAGGCCCAAGGCGGTGAGAAGTAACCGGTGGTGGTCGATGAAGTCCAAGCTCATGCCCAGCGGCTGGCCCACGAGCTCGGCGGCCGTCCAACGATCCATCTCGGTCGGAAGGGCGCCGGCGGTAGACAGCACCACGACGCCGGACTCGGCCGCCGAAGCGTTGGCACCGTCGAACTTTCCTGTGCAGCTGATCGCCAGCAGGGGTGCCACGGCAGGCT
>JAUVCD010001004.1 GCA_030590865.1 Myxococcales bacterium
CTTCGAGGTAGCAAGCATCGGCCGATGAATGCTCGGATTCTCGAACTCGCCCTATCCCGAAGCAGACCACGCTGGACGGCCCTGATACGATCACGCAAACCTGTCAGCTCGCCAGTGCGGCGCCGCCGGCCCTGGGCAGACCTTGCTGTCGGATAACACTCGCTCGGCAGTCGGAGAGGTGGTGCAGGTCCAGGCGCCTGACCCCGATTGGGACGACATCACCATAAGGGACGAGCGCGTGTCGGTGGACGACACCTAAGAAGGCGACGGCGAATGTTGAGCGCCGCTACCGCGGCAGCGGGATTCCCAAGTCCACCAGGCGGTCGCGCACTCCGCGAGCGATAGACAGCGCGGCATCGGTGATTCCTACGGGCTGCGCACTCCGATGCTGTCCACCTCCGAGACCGGCGGATGGACCATTGGGTGCCTTGTAGGGCTGGGCCAGCTTGGGAAGATCATCTTGCCCTTGAGGTTGCACGAAGAGCCGGTTGATGAACTCTATGAGCAACCGTTCGGCTAGCTTGGGTGGCAACTCGTTCATGATGTCGTTGATATCGGCCATCTTTTCGGGAACGCCGACACTCTTCATGCCGGCCATGCCGATCACCTTGTTGAAGATGGGGCCGCTGAGCCGCTCTGGGTTTAGGCCACCGAACATGGTCGACACCGCCGTGGCCATCTTGCTGCCAGGCTTGGCCGTGACTTCATTGCAAACCGCGCGCAAGTCTCGAAGCATGGCCTCGGTGTGCTCGACGTTGCTCGGATTCACCGACAGGTGGATGCACTGCTGGTGCTGCTCATACTTGAGCTGGGCCTGAATGTGCCAGCCTCTGGCGTTCATGGTGTCGATGATGTGGAAGACGTTGAGCGTGTCCGAAGTGAAAGCTAGAAGCGGCATATCCGAGTCGCCCAGAAGTCGGAGCTGGGGAATGGCGGCGATGCCCTCCTTGAGCTGCGTCGTGGTGTCCCACATGTTTTGCGCCAGCTTCTTGTAGCCGTCGTGACCGATGAAGTTGAGCACGGCCCAGGCGCCAGCCATCGGGCCCGCTCCTTTTGTGGACTGCACGCTCGTGTTCACGATGGTGTAGCCTGTCCAAGTCGCACAGGCGAAGATCTGGTGTCGCCTCAGCTCCGCGTTCTTGTGCAGCACTACCGACGCGCCCTTGGGGGCGTAGGCGTACTTGTGCAAGTCCATCGAGATGGAGGTCACACCGGGCACAGATAGGTCGAAATCGGGGATGTCGGCGCCCATCTCCTTGAAGAAGGGCAAGACGAACCCACCGATGCAGCCGTCCACATGCAGCAGCAAGCCGTGCTCGAGGGCGAGCTCGCCCAGGGCCGGTATGGGATCGACGGTGCCGTAGGCGTAGCAGGAGGCCGAGCCCACGAGCAGAATGGTGTTTTCCGTGATCAGACGCCGCACAGCCTCGGCCTCGACCCGGAAGGTCTCGGCGTTCACGTCGGCGAGCACGACCTCGACCCCTAGGTAGCAGGCAGCCTTGTGGAAGGCGGCGTGGGCTGTTACCGGCAAGATCATCTCGGGTTTCTTGATGTCGGGCCGTTTTGCGCGGAAGTAGTCGCGAGCCGTCTTCACCGCCAACATGATGGACTCAGTGCCGCCACTGGTGAACGTACCCGCCGTGTCAGCGTCGCCACCGAGGTGGGCCGCGCACATGGCTACGACGCGGTTCTCGAGCTCGAGCACACTGGGGAAGAAGGTTGGGTCCAGGGCGTTCTTGGACATGAACTTCATGAAGGCGTCCTTGGCCACCTTCTCTGCCTCCTCGCCAGCGTCAAAGGTGTAGGCGTAACACTTGCCGTTGCGCCAGTCGTAGTCGTGTCCCGTGAAGCTCTCGAGCTGCTCGAAGACGTCGTCTCTGCTCAGTCCATGTTGCGGTAGTTTCATCGTGTCCTCGCGGTCTATTGCCTGTTCGTTGTTGCCTTCATGCCGTGCATCAGCAGATCAAAAGCTTCATGACCGAGGGCTTTGAGATCGCCCCGGCCTGACCTTGCGTGCCACTCGTTCAGAATCGCTCGAATCGTGCCCATCAAGGCTCCGGCTTGCAGCCTCGCTCGCCGCCGGTCCGCCGCTCGTGCGCGGCTCCGGTCACCGAGCGCCACGGCGATCGTGCCTTCCCACTGGCGGTCCAGCTCTGCGTCGAAGGCCAGCGCAGCGGCTGAGCCGACGACGATGCGTTGCTGGAGCACCACCCGCGCGCGGTTGTCCTCATAATCCTCGGCCAGCTCCATGAGGGCCCGGCGCACGGTCTCTAGGGGATCCTCGTCGGCGGGGCGGGCCGCGAGCACGTCCTGGAAGTGCCTCAGACGGCGTTCCCGATCTGGAAAGACCACGGCCTCTTTGGTGGAGAAGTAGCGGAAATAGGTGCGCCGAGACACCTGCGCAGCCTCGGCGATTTC
>JAUVCD010000600.1 GCA_030590865.1 Myxococcales bacterium
GGTGCGATCGATGTCATCGAGCTCGTTCGCGCCTGCGGCCTGGATCATCGCCTCGATGGGCTGGTCACGCAGCTTGCCGAATTGGGACTGCAGGTACTTGGTCAAATATAGTTTCTTCACTGTCGGACTCCTCGGCGAACAAGGATGAGGCTGGGGCCTCCGCTGACCGGAAACGACTAGGGCGTCTCCGCGGTGGTCTCGACCTCACGTTGAAATGACTCTGGCGGCACGGGGGAATAGGTCGTGCGCCGCCAGCGGTAGCCTGGTTCGACGATCCCGCCTGGCTCGTCGAGATCCTGCAGCGCCCAGAACATGTCCCGGAGGACCGTCAGCTGCTGGTCCCGACCCCCTGGCTCGCCGAAAGACGCGCCATGAGGGAACTTCACGAAGACGGTCCGCGGACAGCCGATCCGCTGCGATATGGATAGATTGATGGAGAGGCTGACGGTGCTGATCTGGTAGCTCTCCAGGACTCTCGCTATCAGGCCACCTGCCCGATTGCACAAGGGTCAGGCAGGGACCAGCAAGGCGAGGTCGACACCGTCTTCCTTCAGCTTGCGGGCCACCTGGTGGGCCGTGCCGTCAGGCTCGTTGAGATAGGCCCGGGTCAGGGTGCCGCCAAAACCAAAGCTGAACAGGCGGGATGACAGACTGAACACCCCAGCGTCGGCCAGCTCGAGCAGGTGGTCGAGGGGCAGCAAGACGTTGGGGTCGCTCTCCGCGTAGCGATTCGGAAAATGGGCATGGGCAATCTTCAGCGCCTTCGGATCGATGGCCATCGGGATCTCTCGAAACGACGGATCGCCGTCCGGGGCATCCATGTCGAAGGGCTCATCCCCATCCCGATAGAACCCGGCCGTGCTGATCAGGGCGACGGTGCTCTCAGCCAGTGGCTTACTGATTGGGGTCCACGGGATGTCGCCTGACAAGTTGGGGGCGGCGGTGCCGGCTGCGCGATTCCAGAAGCCGGCGGTGCCGGCGTAGAGCTGCGCCCCAGTTTTGGTGTTGAGGAGCTTGCCCACGCCGCGCCACAACTTGATCTTTTCGAAGATGCTCATGGTGATGACTTTGCGGTCCCGGTGGGTCCGAGGTGCTCCGTCTCGAGGAGCGCGGGACCGGGAGGCTAGCGTATTCGGAAGCCGACGCCGAGCGAGTTGGCGATCTGTTCACAGCGTTCGGTGGCGTCGTCATCGAGGGTGAAACCCACCACCGTGAGCACCACCTCGTCCACGCGCTCGCTGCCCTTTTGGGCGAAGCTCAAGACTGCGTCGTAGGCGGCTTCACCGTGTTGCGGGCGGCATAAGGCTTGGTAGCTGACGCTATCCGGGGCGTTGAGGGAGATGGAGACCGCATCCAGAGCATCGGTGAGCGTCGGCCAGGGGTCTCGTCCGGCAATCAGCGCCCCTTGGCCGTTGGTGTTCAAGCGCACGGTGGTGCCGGCGCTGCGGAGGGCTCTGCCGACCTCGCCGATCAGCTCGAGACGGAAGGTCGGCTCGCCGAAGCCACAGAAGACCACCTCACCGAAAGGGCCGCCATGGGCCGTTTCTTGCTCGGCGATGGCGGCCAGCACCTGATCAGCCGATGGTTCCTCGGTGAGGCGCAGGTCGAAGCCGGCGAGCGAGAAGTCGCCCCGTTTGCGCACACAGAACCTGCAGTCGTTGCTGCAGCGATTGGTGACGTTCAGGTACAGCGACTCGGGGCGGTACGGATAGGCGATCACCATCGTGGGCCATCTTGATCGCCCACCGTGGGCTTGGCAAGCGACCGCGCGGCTGCTGGCGGCTGGACGCGGGGCTTCTCCCGCTACCGGCAGCAAACGGTGATTGGGCCGGTGGGGGTGACGGTGCCGGTCGGTTGACCGCCGCTCGGCGCGCAGCTGCCCCCGGACAGGGAGCCGGACTGAAAGCGGTACGAGCCACTGTTGTTGTCTGCGTAGTCCGAGATGTCGACGCAGCTCGTGCCGATATTGATCGCGCCGGAGCCGCCGGCCAGACAATTGCCAGCGTCCCAAACCGTAATGGTCCCATATGAGCAAGTGATGCCCGTTAGCGTTGGACAGCCGCAAGCAGAGCAGCCCCGACCGTCGGTAGCCCCGCTATACGCCGTCTCGCCGAGCCAGCCGCTCGGGCAGCTGTGATCACCGTCGCGGGTGATGCAGATATCAGGGAAGGCGGTCTCGGCGCTGGGCACACAAACTTCCCCGGTGCTGCAGCCCGTCCCATGAGGCGACGGCATGTCGCAGATTTGGACCTGGCTGCCCCAGGCCAAGGGCAGGGTGGCCGTGCCCCCCGATGCTGGGCAGGTGGGCGTACCGCTGAGCTGGGACACTTGGGCCATGATGCATGAGTCGTCGGTGCCGTCGTCCCAAGGGTTGCCGAAGTTCTGGCATGTGCCGTTGTTGTTGAAGGTGCCGTCGACGCCGTTGCCGCAGGCATCAGAGCCCTCGAAACAGTCCATCACCGGGTAGCCGCAGCTCGCCCCCTGTACGGCGCCACAGCTGCACGCGTCGCATTGGGCCGGCGCGCCGCTCGGATTGGCGAGATAGAGGTCCGGCATGGTCGTGTCTGGGCACAGCGAGGGCGAAGGCGCGGGGACCGTGACGGTGGCGCTGTAGGCGTAACCGGTCCAATCGGTGGGTACGTCGGGCACGCACTCGTAGTCGGGCTGGCAGGCGGGATCGGCACAATCAGTCAGGTTGTTGCCATCGTTGTCGACTCCATCGAGGCAGTTCTCGGGCCCACCGGAGCTGCTGCCGCCTGCCCCGCCGGTGCCGCTGGTGGTGCTGGTGCTGCCGCCGGTGCCGCTGGCGGTTCCGCCGGTTCCGCCGGTGCCGCTGCTGCTGGTGGTGCCGCCCCCGGTAGCCTGGCCGCCGGCACCCGCAGCAACAGGCAAGCCTCCTTCGGTGGAGAGGGTGCAGGCTCCAGCGCAGACGATCACAGCTGCGACGGTGAGGACGAATAGACCACGCATGCCGCTAGGGTATCACCAAGCACGGCGGCAGAGGCCACGATTGTCATGGGCCGAGGCCTCTGCCAGCATGCCCCGTGTGCCTAGCAGCAAAGTGAGCTCTCTCCTCCCTCAGCTGGCCCCCGCGATGGCGTTGTTGCTCCTGGCGGTGCCGGCGGCCTGCTCCCGTCCAGGCGCCGATGGCGCTACCACCAGCGAGCCGGGGTCGACCACCGCGAGCGCCTCGCAGCCTGTCTTCGACATCGACGGCTTCTGCGACAAGACCATGGCCATGTCGTCGGAGCGGAAATGCCAGGGAGACGACGAGATCATCGAGGGCAACAAGATCGGCTACTGCGTCACCGAGTTGGTCAAAGCACGGGACGATGGGCGCGTCATTTTCGACCACGATCAGGCGGCGCGTTGCATTGCGGCGGTGCGCTCTGCCAAGGAGCCTCTCCGGGACCGCCGCACGCTGCGGGATCTGGGGATGAGGTTCGAGTCCTGTCGCCAGACCGCTTCGGGGCAGCAAAGAGCCGGTATGGAGTGCAAGACGACCATGGAGTGCACCCAGGGGTTGCGCTGCGTGAGCTCCAAGTGCGTCCAGCCCGCCGCCCTCGGCAAGCCCTGCGTCCCGCTCAAGGAAGTGAGCTTGTCGAACGTGACCTCGAGCTGTGCCGCGGGGCTGCACTGTGACGGGGCCGCATGCGCCTCGCTCGCGAAAGAGGGCGCGAGCTGCGCGGTCAGCGGAGCCTGCCAACCGCCATTGCGTTGCCGCGCGGGCAAGTGCGCTGTGGCCTCTCGGCAGCCCGATGGCGCGCCTTGCGAAGACGACGCTGACTGTGACAGCAAAGGCTATTGCACCACGGACAAGCCACCGGTCTGCCAAGCCCGCAAACAAGCTGGCTCCCAGTGTGTTCTCGATCGGGAGTGTCTTGGCCGTTGCAGCCGCAAGGACCGCCAATGCGTGTCTTATTGCGGCTCCGGTTGAGCGGCGGGGCTGGCTGGGCACCGAAAGAGCCTGAGCGCGCCAGCGTCACCAAAAGTGCCGGTGAGCTCGCAGCCGGCCTGAAGTTGGGTCAATAGCGGCAGGTTCTCGAAGCGATCCGTGTAGACCACCCAACTGGGTCGCCCCCTTTGAGCGGCGGCCAGGAGCGTCAGGCTTTGTTGCTCCCAGCCGTCTCGCATTTGAGGCAGCAGGGTGAGGGTGATCAAATGGTCGCCTGACCGATGACACTGGGTGCCGCCGCCGGCATCATCGATATGGCAGGACCGGTACATGACTAATGGGTCGGCGAAAGCATAATAGAGCAATATGGTGTGCAGATAATTGGGATCTGCAATCACGACCGTGGGCGACCCGTGACGTTTGATGGCCTCACCGAGATCGTCGAAGCGTGGGCGATTCGAGGGCTTGAAGATTGCTTCGGCTCGCTGGCTCAGGTCGGTGGCATAGGCACCGACGAGGTAGGCGAGGACGGCGACACCCAGGCCGTCGCGTAGCAGCATGCCGATTGAGCCGCTGTGGGGTGCCCGATCCTTCTGCGACCGCCCGGCGCATCCCGCCACCGCGAAGAGCAGCACCCATGGGAGGATGAACAGCAGGTAGTAGGGCTTGAGCCGGACTAGCACCACCGCCGCTCCAACCACGGTCGTCGAAATCACGATGGTCAGCCCTGCGACCAGCCCAACGACACTGCGCCAGGGACGGTCCGCGAGCCGGAACGCTCCCACGAGTGCCACGGCGATGACGACGACCAGGGCCTCCATGCTAGGGGCGAGCAGGCCGCCAAGCTGCGCGAGCAACTCGATGGTCGACCGCTCTCCCCAGACGTGGGTGGGGAATGCCTCGGCCACGCCACGCATGTCCCGGTCCGCGAACGCCAGCTGGTAGAGCCGCCGCAACGACGGCAGTGCGACCACCAGCGCCAAGGCGAGGCCCCAGGCTACCGGTCGCCGGCGACGGGTGCGGCCGTGGATGAGGAGCGCCACCCCGTGAGCCAGGGCGACCAGAATGGCCAGATAGTAGGCGTAGAACATCGCCCCTTCGACGAGGGCGAAGGCACCGATGGTCCATGGCTTGGGACGAGACAGAGCCCGCACCAGGAGGAGGGTCGAGAGCAGTGCCAGGAAGGTGAAGAGCGTCAGGTCGCCGACCTCGCGACTATGGGACAGAAACGCCACGTTGAGCCCCAGAAGCAAGGTGACTAGCAGGGCTGGACCAGGGTCCAATACTCGCTGCGCCAAGCGGAAGAGCACCACTGCCGCCGCCAGAGAAAAGACGACAGCGGGCAACCGCACCATGGCCTCCTCATGGCCCAGCCATTGGACGCCGTGGAGAATCAGGTAGAACAACTGGGGGTGGCGCTGGTCGTGATAGTCGTGAGCCAGGATGGCACTCGGATCGATGCTGCCGAAGAAGACCCTTTGGGTCATCGCGTCGATGGAGAAGGGCGTGTCCAGGTGGATCAGCCGCAGCGCCGCCATGCCGACGACGATGGCGGCCAGCCAGGGCCAGGGGTGACCTTTCAAGTGTTCGGCGAGGCGGCCGAGCCCGTTCTCGAGCCGCTTCCAGCGTCCTCTGGTGGCCCACAGGGCGCCGAGGAGGACACACCACACGGGCCAGAGCGGCAAGGGATAGGGCTGCCAGAGTGGCCAGGGCGCCTGACCGGGCACCCCGGGAATCGTCCAGCTCGCTTCCTGGTCTGGGGGGTTGGTTCCCCCTGGACCGCCCGCGTGACGCTTCCGCCCCGCCAATGGCGGGCCACCCGTCGCGTCGTAGTGGTGCAGCCGGTCTCCCAGTGCCTGGAGCAGCGCGGCTGGCGGATTTTGTCCTGGCGCCGGCATCAGCCGATGCCGTCCGGGCGTCCAGGGGCCGGCGGGGGCTTCACTGGCACCCACCTCGAGCCCTGTCGTGTCGCCGGCGCGGGTGAAGAAGTAGCGGACGTATTCCGGGTGTCGCTCGACCCGCTCCAGCCGCCA
>JAUVCD010000464.1 GCA_030590865.1 Myxococcales bacterium
GCGAGGTGAAGCCCGCCGAGGACCTCCACGGTGCGCCCCGCATGCACCGCCGCTACGAGAGAGCTGAAGCCGCCCGCCAGGTCCGCCTGGAAGATGCGCTGGTTGTACGACTCGATGACCACATCACGGGAGACGATCCCCACGATCTCTCTGGAGTTGGGGTCCTTGCACACGGGCAGCTCGTTTCGGTGAGTGCGTCCGAAGAGGTGCATCACCACGTCGAGAGTGTCCCCAGGAAGGACGAATGGGATCTCGTCGTTGACCGCGTCCGCCGCCACGGCGAGGAGGGCGAGGTCGTGCGTCTCGGGAAGGACCTCCTTGATGTCGTCCAGGGCCACGGCGCCGAGATAGCGCCTCTGGTCGTCGATGACGAGGACCTCGCGGTGCCTTCCGGACAAGAGCACGGGGAGCAGCTCGGTGAAGGGCATGCCCGCTTCCACGACCTTGGGCGACTCGTCCATGACGTCTCGCACCTCGATGGAGCCGAGGAGGTTGACGTCCCGCCCCTCGAAGAGGCGGACGCCCCGCTGGGCGAGCTTCTCCGTGTAGATCGAGTTGCGGTGCAGCCGGCCTGACAGCAGCACCGACAGCACACAGGTAAGCATCAGGGGAGGGATGATGCGGTAGTCGTTGGTCATCTCGAAGATGATCAGGATCGCCGCGATGGGGGCATGGGTCGTTGCCGAGACGACGGCGCCCATCCCCACCAGGGCGTAGGCACTCGGCTCCGCAGTCCATTCGGGGAAGAGCTCGTGGGCCTCGGCGCCGAAGGCGGCGCCGAGGGTGGCGCCGAGAAAGAGGCTCGGGGCGAAGACCCCGCCGGAGCCACCGGATCCGAGGGTCAACGCCGTGGCGATCATCTTCGCCAGGACGAGCACCGCCAGGAGCAAGCCCCCGGCGCGGCCCCACAGGGCGGCGTCGATGGTCTCGTAGCCCACGCCATAGACGTGGGGCAGGACCAGGGCGATACAGCCCACGCCGAGGCCGCCGATACCGGGCCGCAGCCACGGCGGGATCCGGCTGCGATCGAAGGCCGCCGCCGTGCCGTGGAGGATCCGGATGAAGGCCACGGACACGACGCCGGCGGTGAGCCCGAGGCCGGCGTAGACAAGCAGCTCACGGGGATCACGAAAGGCGAACTCCGGCACCTGGAGCGCGGGGAAGTCGCCGAGGTAGTGGCGGCTGATGACGGTGGCCACCACGGAGGAGATGACAATGGGCGACAGGCTGGCCACGGCCAGATCGCCGAGGACCACCTCCACCGCGAAGAGCGCCCCGGCGATGGGAGCGTTGAAGGTCGCGGCGATGCCCGCAGCGGCGCCGCAGGCCACGAAAGTACGGAGCATCCGTGGCGGCACCTGGAGGAACTGCCCCACCGTGGAGCCGATGGCCGAGCCGATGTGGACGATCGGCCCCTCGCGGCCGGCTGAGCCCCCTGAGCCCAGGGTCACCGCCGCCGCCACGGCCTTGGTGATCACCACCCTGAAGCGGATCGCCCCTCCCTTGCGGGCTACCGACTCCATGACCTCAGGGATCCCTGAGCCCTTCACCTCGGGGGCGAAGCGCGTGACGATGAGGCCCACCAGGATACCGCCGATGGTGGGCATCGCGAGTCGGCGCCACCAGGGCATCTCTGCGAGGATCAGCAGCGAGTACTCGCCGGTGGAGAAGAAGGTCTCGTGGGCGAGCATGATGAGGCCGCGGAAGAGGATCGCCCCCGCCGCGCCCAGGGTGCCGATGAGGATGGCCACGATGACGACGAAGGCGTGCTCGCCGCGCCGCACGCTCGCCAGGACCTCCCTGACCCTCCCTCCCACTCGGCGGGTGACGCGAAAGAGCGCGCCGCTCACCCGGCCGACGAGGCGACGCGTACCCTCCCGGTCCCGGCTGGCGTCGCCGCGGTCGTTGCCCTCGAGCATCGAGCAATTCTAGGTCCACCCCCTCCCTCGGGGAAAGGGCCGCGGACCGCAACCGCTCAGGGCAGAGTGGGGCCGGCGAGCAGCGTGGTAGGGGTGCCCTGCGCGGCGAGTCCTTCCGCATCGTTGGCAGCGAAGGAATAGGCATAGGTCGCGCCTGGCGGAAGTCGCGTCGAGTAGACGTACGTTCGGCCGCTGGTGAAGGGCGCGTCATCCGCCGCCATCATGGAAAGCGGGCCGAGGTCGTCGTCCTCCGTCCCGTTGCGGGCGAGGTGGAGCCTGGGATAGCCCGTCTCTGGCGGGTGTCCGTCGGCGTCGGTGTAGCGCACGCGGAAGCTGAAGGTCGTGGCCCCGTCCCCCGTATCTGGCGCCACCCCATCGTCCTCGTAGCCGCTCTCACCGGCCCAGGACAGCGCCGGCGGATGATTGGCGTCGGGCACGTCCTCCGGGGGGTAGATCCGCAGCTGGTCGACGGCCCCTGCGAGCTCCGACCCGACCCGCAGGTTGTCGATGGCGGAGTGCAGGACCGTGTAGTCGGCCAGGCAGTCTGCCTGTTGTTGCTCGATCCCGTCGACGTAGAGGCGCAGCTGGTCGCCGATGCGTATTGCGACGACGTGATACCACTGGCCCGCCACCAGCTCGGTGACCGTCCGGATGCCCGTGGTGCCGGTCCATGACGACTCGCCGCCCTCCACTTGCTCCTCGATGGAAAACAGGAAGTAGAGGCGGTCTCCTGCGAAGCCGCCACGGTGGAAGATGCGAACCACGCCGTCGTCCAGCACGGTTTCCTGCTCGCCGAAGCGGTCGAAGCGCAGCTGCAGGTCGATCGCCAGCGGATCAAGTGTTCCTAGGCTCGGACCGGCCCCGAGGTCGAGATGGCCGCTGGTGCCTGGGAATGCCAAGGCGGTGCCGCTGGTGCCTTCGATCCAGCTCGTCGCTGGATCGAGGTCGACCAAGACCCCGTCGTTACCCTGGGGCGACGAGTCGCCTGCGACCGAGCCCTGCCCCTCGTCGAAGCTCCACTCACCCCAAAGCTCCCCCGCGGCCGGCTGCGGAACGTTCGGGTGCTCGGGAAACGGGTAGAGCGCCCAACAGTTGTCTGCTTCGACCCAGTGGCCCTGCGCGTGGGTCTGGAGCAATGCGTCCCGCTCTGGGGACCAGACGAGCCAGTTGTGATCCAGCCAGGCACCATCGACGGGGATCCCACGGATCTTGACGGCAGGCTGGCTCGGCAACCGGAAGGTGTTGTGGTGGATGCGAATGGTCGTGCCGGCAATATCGGTGCCGTCGTCTCGGTCGGCCCCTCCGTGCATGTCGAAGGCGTGGGAGTTGGCGTTGTCCAGCACGTAGTTGAAGCGAGCCTCGTAGCTCGTCCCGGCCCATCCGGTTCCGGCGATGCTGTGTCGATTCCAGTCGAACAGATTGGCCTCGATCAGCGCCGAGGCGCGGTCCAGGGCCACGCCGTAGCCGAGTCCGGTCCGGCGGCAGTGGTGAATGGTGTTGTGGTGTATCTGGGCATCGGCCCCCTCGAGGAGCACCACGGCGCCGTGACTCCACCCCCACAGCTCACAGTTGTCGACCTGCAGGTCCCTGTGGCTGCTCTGGATGGCGCGCGAATTGGGTACCTCGTAGGCATCCGTTCTGATCTGGGTGTCCGGCCCGCGTAGCCGCAGCCCCGTCAGCCGTACCTGGTCCCCGTCGGTCACGAATAGGGCAGGGATCACGTCGAGCTCGTCAGTGAACAGCAGCCCGCCTTCCGAGCCGGCGTGACCTCGGTGGCCGGCAAGGGTCACTCCGCTGTACAGGGGGATATCCCGCTGACCGGTCAGATCAATCTCCGCGCCGTCAGCCACGCACACGATTTGTCCGGCGACCGCTCCTTCGAGCGCATCGACAAGAGCGGCCGCGGTGTCCACCTCGACGTCACAGGACGCAGGTCCACGGGAGTATCCCATGCCACCCCCGATCGGATCGCCCGTGTCGTTCGTCGCTGTGGCGATGTCCTTGTCGGCGCAGAACTCGGGTGGGCCCGACGATTCGGGAGGGAGTGATTCGGTCCAATCCTTCTGCTCCGGCGCTTCGTCGCACCCCCCGGTGCCCAACGCCGTGGCGATCGCCAGCGCGCCCAGGGAGAGCAGGAGTGCTGGTGAGGTTGTCTTCATGGTGAGATCAACGATAACGGAGCTACCGTCCGGTGCCCACCAGTCAGCCAGCACAGGTTGGTCATTACTCCCAGCTGCGCTGTCCTATGATGGGAGCGCCATGGGATCGAATGCCCCCCCGGCGTCATCGTGGGGCATTCGATTCAATCACTCGGGCAGACCGGCGCTTGATTCAGGCACCCGTCGGACCAGTCGGTGAGACATTGATAAATGGCTTCGTCCGTGGCGAGGTCGGCACAGCCTTCGAAATAGCTCTTGCTCTTCAGAGCATCGCTCAGCGTGAGGGTGATGCTGGAGCTCAGGTCATAGGAGTCGAACAGGCGGGTCCAGCCCACCCGGCCGGGGAGCACCCGAATGGTGAGGTCGGTGTCTGCATAGCCCGCAAGGTAGTAGTTCTCCGAAGTGATATGCACCTCGGCGGGGCTGTCGCCAGTGAGCGCCCCGATCACGCAGGTCACCGCCGCTGAGTCGACGAAGGTTGGCGTTTCGCCATCGTCAGCCTTGTAGGCCTCGTAGACCACCACGGGGCAAGGTTGGGTCATTGTGCAGCTATTCCAGCGCGACGACTCCGCATCCCACTCGGGCGAGTTGCCTCCGTGGCTGTGGAAGTCGGCCTGGCACGGCAAGGCCCCCCCATCGACCACCGCCGAGCTCCCACACCCACACGCCGCAACCAGCACCATGAGCCAAGGCTTCTTGCTCGCAATCCACATCATCCTCAGAAGGTATAGCTCGGGGCTTGGCTTGCGGTAAGCGCGCTTCTCATGGCGCGGTTCCGCCGCCTCGCTCAGGGGGTGTCCGACTCGTAGCCGTCGAACGTCGTGCCCGTCAGATCCCAGGTAATCTCTTCGTCCGAGTCGAAGCCCACCGAGCCGGACAGAGGCGCCGCACCGCGCTCGAAGCTGGATCGGAGCAGGAGGTTTTCCACGAAATCCCCCTCCGGCGGGTCGCCGATTTGGCGCGCCCGAACGCCTTTCCAGGTGTCGAAGAACCGATTGTCATCCCAGACGTTGAACGCCATCGAACCGTTGCCGTTGAGGATGATGCCGACGCCGGTGACGTTGGTGAACTCGTTGTTGCGGACGCAGTTTCCCAAGAGGCTGATGGGCGAGTCGGCGCCATCGTCATGGGTGCCGGCGTACTGGAGTGCGCCGGCCTCGATGTTCTGAGCGGTGTTGTTGATGAACAGATTGAAGTAGCAGGGAGCGACCGGCGTTTCGGGATCGCCGGCATTGATGCCCCAGAGGCTCCAGGGCTCGCCGAGCTGATCGAAGGTGTTGCCATCCACCACGATGTCGAAGCCGTTGCCCCAGGGCTGCACGCCCGAGGAGGCCGTCTCGCGGGTGGCGAAGTCGGCCTTGCCCTGCAGGGAGCTGCGGTAGACGATGAAGTCGGTGACCACCCGCGAGATGGCGACGACGCTCGTCTCGTCAGGGACCACCCGGAAGGGCGGCGCCAGGGTGACGGTGTCGGTGGCCTCGTCGATGGCGGTGATGGTGGCTCGCTGGCCCAGGCCCTTGCCTTCCACCACCACGAGTT
This sequence comes from Myxococcales bacterium, assembly GCA_030590865.1. Lineage (GTDB taxonomy): Bacteria > Myxococcota_A > Polyangia > Polyangiales > Polyangiaceae > JAPYTK01. Next base: position 5,618 of record JAUVCD010000464.1, read on the forward strand.
CGGCGTCGTCGGCGTGGATCGCCTCGGTGTCCATGCCAGGCAAGGTGGCCGTGGTCTCCGTGGCTGGTGTGGCCGTGCCCTGGTAGGCCGAGTTGACCATCTCGAAGAGGATCTGCTCGCCTGAGTTCTGGTCGGGCTTGTCGAGGGCGGGGGACAGCTCGATGGTCTCGCTGTCGCCGATGTAGATGTCCCGCGAGCTGCCCCAGTGGCCCTGGATGACGAGCAAGCGACCCGAGGAAATGCCCCCGGTCTGCCCCTGGTCGAGGTCCTGCGCGACGTGGTGGGAGAACGAGATTTGCTCCCCGCCCCAGATGGTCATCACATCCCGGTGCTCGCCCACATTTTGGGTGACGTGATCCAGGAAGGTCTGGGAGGCCGCGCCATAAAAGACGTGGCCATCGATCTGCACGTTGGTGACGTGAAGCCGGTGCATCTCGTGCAAATCCACGTCGCCGATGAGATGCACGTCCGTCAGCCGCGCGTCCGTACATTGGCGCCAGCGCAGCACTTCGTGGTTGTCCCCCGGCCTGCCGTCGAGGGTCAGGTCGATGAGCTCGGAGCCCAGCAGCCCCTCGTGGCAGGGCCCGTCCCACACCAGCCAGTTGTTGCTTGCAGCGAAGTCTGGTGTCGACTCGATGATCGTTTGGCCGACGCCGTCGCCTTGCACCCGCACGTAGCGAGGGATGCGGAGCGTGGTGCGAATGGCATAGGTGCCCGCGGGAATGTGAACGGTGGCAGGCCCGGCCTCCGACGCGGCCTCCAGCGTGGCGATCAGCGCGTCGTAGTCGTCGGTCTGTCCGTCGCCCACGGCGCCGTAGTCCTTCACGTCGAAGGTCTGGGCGTCGTAGTGGGACCAGTCGGGGGTGGCCACGATCGCCAGCTCGACCGGTTCGCTCCAGCCGTAGTGCCCCCCGTGCCCGTTGTGGGCCCAGACCTCGTAGGTGCCCGGGGTCACGTCCCCTGGCACCTCGAAGGCCACCCGGTAAGGGTTGACCTCGGTGGGGGTGACCCACTGCCCCTCGGCGGGGCCAGCTGGCTTCAGATAGACGTAGGCGGTCTCGGTGCCGTGGGCGTAGGACAGGCTGGTGCCGTAGACCGCACAGGCATCGCCAGGGCTGACCTGATCGGGCCCGACCCAGCGGGCGGCGGTGCGATTGACCGCCCAGGGCAGGCCCAGGGCCTCGGTCCGCGGGTAGACCAGATACATGGACGGAGAAGGCATCGTGTCGGGCAGCAGGACCGAGGCGATGAGCTCTTCCATCTGTGGGGGCTCGACCTCCTCGAGGGTGCCCGTCAGCTGACCCGCCGTCTGGCCGAAGACCTCGAACCGCGTCGTGCCGGGCACGAAGCCGTCACCGGTGACCACCAGCGTGTCCTCCGGCTCGCCGACTCGAATGCCGGCCGCGATGGCCGTGTCCCGAAGCGACGGGTCGTCCGGTGCCGGCGGCGCGTAGGAATCCATCCCCCCGGGGAGATCGGGCTCGGGATCGGGTACGGGGAAGCCCAACAACGCCGGGTCGGGCGAGGGAGGGACAGCGGTGGGGCCGGGCGAAGAGGAGTCATCGCCGCAACCTGCCACCGTGAGCAGGCCGACGAGCAGAAAGGGATACGGTCGCAGAGGGCGCATGGAGGCAGAGTAGCGAGCACCAGTGGCTCACGACAACCTTCCTTGCCGGAGCAGCAGCCGCTCGACCAGGGGCCCGAGCCGCTGCCGCCGGCTCATGGCTCACAAGGATCGGGCTGTGGGGGCACTGGCGCCGCCACCTCTCCCAGCTGGGCGGAGCGGGCCTCGAAGCCGATCCCCACCGAGATGGCATCGCAGGTCATGGCCGGGTGCTGACAGCTCGCCGGCGTGTCGGACGAGCAGCTGGACAGGATGTCCGCTCCCTGTCGTAGTTGGTCGGCGAGGGAGTCGAAGGTGGTGCCTTCGCACAAGGCCTCGCTGAAGGAGCCGGCGACCTTCTGGAACTCGTGGATGAGGGGCTCCACCTCGAGCACACCGGCGATGATGCCGTGCGAGGCGCCGCTGCGATCCGGGGCGAGGTCCATGGTGAT
>JAUVCD010001072.1 GCA_030590865.1 Myxococcales bacterium
GTCACCATGCTTCGGGGAATATGCGCTCCCGGTCACCATCCCTGCGTAAGCCGCGACCTTCTGTATGAACGGGTCAAATACTGCGGAGTCAAGATCCCCGATGACCTGCTCCGCGTGTTTCCGGACTCGTTCGAGGGAGAGTGCTTCGCGATGCAGTCGACCGTATCCCCCTGTGTCAGCGTAGTTGTCGCGTGGGCGTAGCCGCCAATGCCGTGGGGGGTCCCCCACGGCGCGATTTTTGCGGGGCAGAGGATGAGCAGCATGAGCAAGAGGTACAGCACGTCGTTCACGGAGACGATGGTGAGGAAGATGGTGGGGCCAGGTGCGCGCAGCGCAGGCTCGTTGTCTGAGGAGATCGGCATACCCCAGTCGACACTCTCACGGTGGTTGCGCCAGTATGGACAGACACCGGGGGGCACGATGAGCAGCAAGGGTAGATCAGCAAGAAGGACGGCCGAAGAGAAGTTCCAGGCGGTCGTAGGTTACGATAATCAGCCCGACGAAGAGTCGCGGGGACGATTTCTTCGTCAGCAAGGGTTCTACAGCGCAGAGATCCAGCGGTGGCGCTCGGAGATGCTCGGCGGGTTGAGCAGTAGATCGAATCAGAGAGACCCACGAGACCGCCGCATCAAGGATCTGGAACGCGAGCTGGGCCGCAAGGAGAAAGCGTTGGCCGAGACTGCGGCGCTTCTGACACTAAAAAAAACGGCGCAGCAGATCTGGGGGGACACCGAGGACGGAAAGTGAGCAGCGAGGACCGACAGACCGCCGTGGAGTTGGTAGACCAGGCGGTCAAAGACGGAGCGCGGCGTGAGGCTGCGTGTGGAATACTGGGGATCTCGCTGCGGACGCTGCAACGCTGGGAAGGTGAAGGCGGAGCCGAGGATCGACGAGCCGGGCGGAACAGCGAACCGGCAAACGCGCTGAGCAAACAGGAACGCGAACAAGTCATCTCGATTGCATTGAGCGAAGAGTACGGTAACCTACCGCCATCGCAGATTGTTCCAAAGCTCGCTGACAAAGGGACTTACGTTGCTTCTGAATCGACCTTCTACCGCCTCCTGCGGGAGCACAAGCTGTTGCATCACCGGGGCAAGGCGGCGGCGAAGAAGCCTCGGAAGGTCGCAGAGCATGCGGCGACCGGGCCAAACCAGGTGTGGAGTTGGGACATCACCTACTTGAGCGCCTCGGTACGCGGGTTATTCTACTACCTGTACTTGATCATGGATGTGTGGAGCCGAAAGATCGTCGGCTGGGAGGTGCACGAGCGAGAGGACAACGAGTTGGCAGCCGCGCTGATTCGAGAGGTCGCCGAGGTCGAACAGGTCGATCCTGATAGCCTGGTGTTGCACTCGGACAACGGTGGGCCGATGAAAGGGGCAACGATGCTTGCCACGTTGCAGCGACTCGGGATTATGGCGTCGTTCAGCAGGCCACAGGTCTCCAACGACAACGCCTACAGCGAGTCATTGTTCAACACGTTGAAGAGTTGCCCGGAATACCCGAGCAAACCGTTTCAGAGCCTCCAGCAGGCACGTGAATGGGTCGCCCGCTTCGTCCCATGGTACAACGCGGAGCACCTGCACAGCGGAATCCGGTTCATCACACCGGCGGACCGTCACCGCGGCGCGGAGACCGAGATCCTGGCCGGCCGGAATGAGCTCTACGCGGCAGCACGGGCGGAGAACCCGGCCCGGTGGTCCGGTCGCACAAGGAATTGGAGCCCGTTGGAAATCGTCCTGCTCAATCCCAAGAACAGCCGGCGCTCAAGCGGCGCCCAGGAAAAGGAATCGGCCTGATGGTCGTCTCGACGCGCGACAACTTGCTTGACAAACGCCGGTAGTCACGGTGGAGCCACCACCTGCCGTCGAAGAGGAGCTTGCCTTCGGACGCCAGCTTGGAATAG
>JAUVCD010000257.1 GCA_030590865.1 Myxococcales bacterium
CTTCGAGCTTGGTGACGTCGCGCTCCAGAGTCTGAAGCTCCTTGTCCCGTGAGTCGAGCACTCGCTCAACGACGAAGCAGATGAGCTGTTCCGCCAGCGCCATCGCCCCATCGAGATCGGTGAAGGCCACCTCGGGCTCGACCATCCAGAACTCGGCCAGGTGGCGGCGGGTCTTGGACTTCTCGGCTCGGAACGTGGGGCCGAAGCAGTACACCTTTCCCAAGGCGGCCGCAGCGGCTTCCATGTAGAGCTGCCCCGATTGGGTGAGGTAGGCGGTTTGGTCGTGGTAGTCGGTCTTGAACAGCGTGCTGGTGCCCTCGCAAGCGTTGGGCGTGAGGAAAGGTGCGTCCACTAGCGTGAAGTCCCGATCGTCGAAGAAGTCGCGGATGGCACGAACGATGGCGTGACGGACCCGCAAGATCGCGTGCTGCCGCTTGCTTCGGATCCACAGGTGCCGGTGGTCCATCAAGAACTCGGTGCCGTGCTCTTTCGGCGAGATCGGGTACTGACCTATCGTCAAGGCACCGATCTCGAAGTCCTGGACGTGGATCTCGAAGACTCCAGGCTTTTTGGGGTGAGCGGCCACTTTGCCGGTGATGGATAGTGACGACTCTTGGGTCAGCTCGCCCCCTCGGGCGAAGGTCTCCTCACCCACGTCGCGTTTGGACATCACGCACTGCACGATGCCCGAGCCGTCGCGGAGCTCGAAGAAACGCAGCTTGCCGCTCGAGCGCGCGTTGTACAGCCAGCCGCGCAGCGTGACGGTCTCATCCACATGCGCTGCGAGCTTGGAAATCAGGACGTTGGAGGCCATGGTTCGGGGACGTAGCACGTCCTTTCCGGCTCGTCGTCGATCGCGGACCACGACCGAGGTGGGGGTCGTTTCGCGTTGATGGATTGCGGCAGGGGAGGGCCGGCGCTACCGTGGGGGCGTGTGTGCCTCAAACTTCCCGTGGCCATCAGATAGTGCCGCTCGTTGGCGGCTGGCGGCGGTGATCGGTGTGGTTCTGTCGCTGCTCGCGTGCAGCTCGAGCAGCAGAAAGGATGTCGCTTGGGCGACCAAGCTGACGCCTGCTGCTCAAGGGATGAAGCTCGATCCACCGCCACCACCGACGGTTCTGCATATTCGCCCCCTGGCTGCCGTGATCCCCAGCCGGACTGCGGGCGGTAAGCTCTGGGATGACGTCGGTGGTTGGCCTGACGTCTTCGTCGTGCTCAAGGTGAACGACAAGGAGGTCATGCGGTCCGAGGTGGTGACCGACTCGTTGAAGCCCAAGTGGGCTCACGATGGGGGCAACTTCGAGATCCCCGCCCGGGCACAGCTGCAGATCGATGTGTTCGACGCCGACGCGCTGAAGGACATTCCCGTCGGCACGGCCCGTTTCTCCTCGCCTACGCGGGAGGAGCTGGCCAGTGGTGAGCTCGAGATCGACATCGGTCGTCGCGGGCTGGTGCGCCTGGCTATTGGTGAGGCCCACGCCCTCATCGGGCTCGGTTTCGACTACCTGTTCGTCAAGGACCAATTGCTGGCCAGGCAGGTGCTGAAGCACGGCTCAGCCGGTCGCGCCGGGATGCGGGTCGGTGACGAGATCGTGAGCATCGCTGGTCGCAAGGTGAAGGCCATGGGGCCCAAAGACGTGAAGAGCGCCTTCAACGCCGTTCCGGTCAAAGGCCTTCACGTCGTGGTGCGTCACGAGGGCGGTACGACCCAAAGCATGACGCTGATGGAGGGGGCCGCCTATCCACTTTACGGCGAGCTCCCGCCGGCCGAATAGGCCGGGCGGCCCGGTAGCTGGCGAGGGAGGTTCGAGTGGCGAGGGTTCCGTCCTTCGAGATGACTATCGAGGAGCAGCGAGCTGAGCTCGCGCCGCTACGGGTCGATATGTCCGTGGCCGTCACCCGCGCCAAGAACCCCTTCAACGTCGGCACCATCATCCGGGTGGCTCATTCCTTTCTAGTGAGAGAGATCTTCCTGATAGGCACTGACGCCTATTACGAGCGGGCCAGCATGGGCATGCACCGGTACGAGACGATCGTCGAGTGCCCGGATGAGGATGCCTTTCTGGAGGCAGTGGGGGACCGGCCGATCTGCAGCGTCGAGCGCGATCACGCCGACACCACTCTGTGGCAGGTCGACTACCCCAGGGACGTGGTGCTGTTGTTCGGCAACGAGCATGACGGCATCGCGCCCCAGTTGCTCGCCGCGTCCAGCCAGGTCATCGCCATCCCCATGTATGGCGTCAATCACTCCTACCCGGTGGCCGTGGCTGCCGGCATGGTGCTCTGCGACTGGGCGCGGCGTCGCGATCCCCGTGGGGCGCCGCCAGGTGCCTGAAGGGCCTCTTGACGCAACGGGCTTGGAGGGCAATCCTGGGACGAGATGGATCGCGGCCGCATAAAGCTCGTGTCGCGGGGGGAGCCGGTGGTGATGGCTTATCGCGATCTGCTGCTACCGGATGAGCTTAAATATGTGCTTCCAGAAACGGAGGCACGGGCGGAGCTCGAGTGGCTCACGCCCGATTCGGTGCGCCGGGTGGTCGATTCATTTGGTGCACGATTTCCCAACAGTCGGGAGCCTGAGAATACGAAGCGGGTCATGACTTATGTGGCAGGACGGGTTGCCGCTGGGTCGTTGGCCCTTGTGAAGAAGGCATGAGTCGGCCGGTTGGCCTCACAGGCGTTCAGCGCCTCCAGGCCGCCAAATAGCGACTGGGCCCTATCGACAATGCCATCTAGAATGTCCTAGAGAAGAGCAGTCCACCGGGCACCTAAACCGATCCAACACCAAATCTCATGAAACCAATCGCATCCTGAGCCGTCATGAATGAGGCGTGTCGATGCGAGTCACGTTAAACTGAGGGCTCCATCGGCGGGCAGGCGCCCGGAGCATCCTAGAGGCGAACGTAGTAACGATGAAGATTACCTGCGGATCCTGTGCAGCGAAGTACACGGTTTCGGACGAGAAAGTCCAGGGCAAGACTGTCAAGGTCAAGTGCCGGAAGTGCGGCGCCGTGATCATCGTGTCGAGCTCAGGCGAGGTGCAGACGACTGGTGGCGCTGCCGCCGAGAGCGAAGCTGGGCCGCCTGGCGCAGAGAGCTTCACGGTCAGCGTCAGCGACACCGATCAGCGCACCATGACCGTCCCTGAGATCGTCGATGCCTACAACGAGGGCGTGATCGACGCCGAGACCTACGTCTGGGCCGAAGGCATGGACGACTGGCGGCCGCTCAAGGACGTCGACAGCGTCGTCGATGCGCTACACGACGCGGCCACCGCGGCCGATGAGTCAGCGTCCCAGGGTATGGGCGAGGCGGATCAGGATCTCAGCGCCACTGTGGCGATGAGTGATCCGGCGGCGCTGGACTACGGCGGTGGGGTAGGCGCAGGGGCAGCCGCTGTGGCTGCCGCCGCGGCTGCAGTGCCAGCGGCCGGGGCAGCGCCCCCACCTGCGGCTGGCAGCGTCCCGCCGCCTGGTGGCGGTGGCGGCTACTTCCAGGGCGTGGCTGCCAGTGCCAGTCCGAGCCCGGCAGCAGGCGCGCCGGCAGTTGCCAGCCCCTTTGGTGGTTCCGGTCCGGCAGCACCCACCGAGAACTCGGCCATCTTCTCCCTCAACATGCTGACGTCCAAATTGGAGGACGGTCCCGAAGAGCCCGGCCCATCGATCAACGAGGACTCAGGGCTCATCGATCTCAAAGCACTTGCCTCAGGCATGGGCGGGGATTCGGGTGGCGTGGCAGCCGCTGCGGAGACCGAAGCGGCCGGCATGTTCCCCCTCGGTGCGCCACCACCGCCGCAAGCGGCTGGCGTGGCTGCGTCCATCATACCGCCCCCCCAGAGCGGTGGCCGGGGGCTCGTCATCGGGCTGGCTGCCGCGGTGGTGCTGCTCGGCGCAGGCTTCATATTCTACGTGGTGCGGGACAGTGGCAGCGAAGAGCCGGTCGCACCAGCGGCTACGGCAACGGCCACTGAGAAGGCCATACCGACGGCGGCGCCGACGGCAGAGCCAACGGTCACTGCGGTGGCGTCGGCCTCGGCGAGCGCTTCGGCGAGCGCCAAGACCAAGGTGGCGAGCCGTCCTCCCAAGGGGGGCTGGAAGCCCAAGACCAGCAGCGGTGGCAAGACCTCCTCGGGAGGGGCGGCGGCTAAGCCAAAGCCCCCGCCCAAGACAGGTGGCTGCGGTTGTGCCTCGAGCGATTTGATGTGCCAGATGAGGTGCACGCAGAAGTAGCGGCAGCGCACCGGTCGCCTGGTGCAGCCATGCATCGGGCGCCTCTGGTCGTTGCTCTGTGGGGGATGGGGCTGGCTGCCCTGGTGGCCCTGGCCGGTTGTGGCCGAGCCAACTCAGGGGTTGGACCTCAGTCCCCGGCGATTGAGCCGGTGGTGACTGGGAGACTGCGCCCACCGGAGTCACGGCCGTCCAAGCCTCGTCCAGAGCCTGCCGAGATTGTCTGGGAGACCGCCATCCAGGTGGCGTTCGAGCGGGCGCGACGCGAAGGTCGAGCGCTGCTCGTATTCGTGCATGCAGGCTGGAACGTGGCATCCCGAGAGATGGAACGGGACGTGTGGCACGACCTGCAGGTGCGCCGCGCGGTCCGCGCCGTCGTTCCGCTGAACGTCGACGTGACGGAGGCTACCGGCCAGGACGAGGAGCGGGTCACTCGTCTCGGCGTGGAGACCCTTCCGGCCGTGCTGCTACTCGATGAGGCCGGCCAGCCCATCGGGAGCCTCGCCGGGCGGTGCGATGCAGCCGCGGTGCTCGCGCTTCTCGACCAGGCACTACAACGGTGACCATGGGGCGGTGCCAGCGCCTTGGTCCGGTGGCAGGGCAGCGGTCAGGCGCCGACCAGCAGCTTGGCGATCTGCACGGCGTTCAGCGCCGCACCCTTGCGGAGATTGTCGGCTACCACCCAGAGGTTCACCGCTCCGGGGACGGCCAGATCGTCGCGAATGCGTCCCACGAAGACCGGATCGGTGCCTGCACAGGCAAGGGGCTGAGGCTCTTTTCCTGGGACGTAGCCCTCGTCTTGCACCACCACACCGGGGGCATTGCTGAGCGCACGGAGAACGGCGGCGGCGCTGATCGGCTCGTGACATTGAACGTGGAGCGACTCGCTGTGACCGGTGACCACCGGGACCCTCACGCAGGTGGGCGAGACACCGATCTCGGCATCGCCGAGGATCTTCCGCGTCTCGTGGACCAGCTTCAGCTCCTCCTCCGAGTAGCCGTCGGTCCCCGGTTTCCAGTCCATCACCAAGTTCTGGGCGAGGGGTCCGGGAAACACCGACCAGCTCAGCTCTTTCCCCGCTGCCAGTTGTCGCTGCTGGGCCAGCAACTCTTGTACGGCAGCGCGCCCCTTGCCGCTCGCCGCCTGGTAGGTCGAGACGACGACGTGCTTCAGCTTCGCCATGTCGTGAATAGGCTTGAGCGCCACGACCAGCTGAATGGTGCTGCAGTTGGGGTTGGCGATGATGCCTTTGGGGCGGTCGGCGGCTGCCTCGGGGTTCACTTCCGGCACCACCAGCGGCACCTCGGGGTCCATGCGCCAAGCGCTGGAGTTGTCGATCACCACGGCGCCGCGAGACGCTGCGATGGGCGCCAGCTCTCGGGACGCGCTGGCGCCGGCGCTGAACAGCGCGATGTCGACGCCGTCAAAGCGCTCGCCGACCGCGGCCTGCACGGTCAGCTCTTCGTTGCCGTGTTTCACCGTCGTGCCTGCGGAGCGAGCCGAGGCGAGGGCGACCACCCGATCGGCCGGGAAGCTCTGATCGGCCAGGGTCTTCAGCATTTCTCGACCCACGATGCCGGTGGCTCCGACGACAGCAACGACGCACGGCATGGCTCAACTCCCTCCAACGCTGGCAGCGGGGTGCCGGGGGCTTTTCCTGTCTCCCAACTGCGGACCTCGATATAGCATTCAAGCCGTGACCGCTCCGACAAAACTACGCGCCTTGGTGCTCGTGCTCACTTTCGGCGCGCTCTCCTCTTGTGGCTCGTCGACGACCGAACCGACGGCTCCGAGTTCGCCCAGCACCGGTGCCAAGAGCGACCAGGCCGGGCTGGTCGACATGGTGACGCCGTCGAGGCTCGTGCCTGAGATCGACACCGATGACAGCGAGCCCTGGTTCAGCGATCAGGGGCGAGCGAAGTACCTGTTGGGCGGTTTGCGCATCCTTCGACACGCTAGCGGCAAAGTCGAGCGTGCCGATGAGCGTTTTCCCAGTGGCAGTGTCAAAGCCTCCTCGCTGCCGCCGCGGCTGGGTGGCGGCTACGTCTTCTACCAGTCCGACAGCCAGGGGACGCGGCTCTGGCGTGCCGCGGAGTGGGTCGGAAAGCTGACGCCCCTTGCCCACCTCGCGCCAGCTGTCGCCGAGCTCATTGCTGGGTTCGATCGCCTCTATCTCCGCACCAAGACCAACAAGTTGCTGGCGATTGATCCCGAGCGCGGCAGCATGTTGCCCCTCGGCCAATTGCCGCTGGCGACGGGCTATGGCGCCATGGTCTTTGCAGACGGTTGGCGTGGTGTCATCGACACCGATCTGCGCGGTCCGATGGCGAGCTTTGACGCCGGCGCGACCTGGCGTCCGCTAGGGATTACCCAGTCGGTGCTCAGCGCCAGCTTGCGGGACGGCGATACGGTGCTCTACGTAGCGGGCGGCTACTACCGACTCGACGTGGGTGGCCATCTCCAGTTCGTCCGAGACGAAGACCGTCAGGTCGACCAGCCCGAGACCAGCGACGGCTCGCCGGTCAGCACGTCGAAAGCCGATGACCATCCCCTGGGTGAGCACCCTCTTCGGGTGGCTATCGAGCGAGGTTGGCCGGACTCGAAGACGACCGCTGTGGTGGCCCATGACGGTGCCCTGGTGCGGGTGAGCCTATCGGACGGTGCCGTCGTGGGCGTGAGGCCCGCAGCGCTGGAGAGCGACGAGACCCGATGCCAAGGAGCTCGGGTCGGTGCCGGCTTCGGCTTCATCTGTGGCGAGCCGGACGGGGACACCATCATCTACCAGCTCGCCCCGCCACTGGCGCTGGTGCAATGGGCGCGGTTCAGCGGTCCCCGCTTCGTCGCGGCCAGTGGCAACGGTGCCTTGGTCGTCAGAGGCACATGCGAAGGCGACGGCGCGTCAGCCGAGACAGCTGAAGACATGCGGAGCTACTGCATCGTTCACCTAGACGGCCAAAAAAAGCCTATCGCCGTCCGCGGTGAGCTGGGTGCCGAGCGGGTGGTGGCCTTGAGCGACGGTCGCGTCGTCGTGCTGGTCCCGCCTCGTCTCCAGCGCGCTGGGCGGCTCACGGTCATCTCGGGCAGCAAGCTCGAGAGCGTCGAGCTCAAGTACCCCGACAAGCCTCGCCGCGCCGTCAAAGTGGCTCGCCGCGGGATGTGGCTCGAAGGGTTCGAGCAACGGGCTCCCAATGCTATCGGCGGTTGGGTCGAGGCGGGCGGACCGGCCGTTGGAGTCACCGTGAAGCTGAACGGTGAAGTGAAGCTCGGGAAGGTCTACGACGAAGGTGGGCAGCTGTTGCTCTCAGGCCGCTTTGCGCTAGCGACCAATGACACCGAGGGTGGTCACGAGTCTACCGATGGTGGCAAGACCTGGACCGAGTTCGAGCTGCCCGCCTTGCCTGACTCGCCCGGTGACGCCAAGAGTCGCGGCTGCTCGCCAGTGGGCTGTGCCTTTCGAGGTTGGGTGCGCGTCGGCTGGGGAAAAACCAAGGCGGACAGGGACCTGGAAAATGTCGGCACTCCCGACCCTGTGGGGGTTCAGGCTCGAACCCACGCACCGATCCGGCTTCGCTGTGAGCTGTCCCACCGACCCCGGGCCGCGGGCAGCGGTCTCGGCTCCCGATCTCAGTCCACCCAATGGGCGCCCTTTCGTGGCGTCGCTGCGCCCAAGCTGGGCAAGGACGAGGTAGGGGTCGCCAAAGGCTCGCAAGCCTATGAAGACGTCCCCGCTCACGTCTATGTGTGGGGGCCCAAGGGGGCGGACTGGAAGCGGGCAGGCTGGTGGGTGGTCCGCTTCGACGATCGTTTCGACGCGCCCAGCGGCGTGCGCCAGAGCGCCCGCACCCGTCCCCCTTGGGCGGACGAAGTGACTGCTGCTGAGGCCATCGGGGCGCGCCGTCACAGCAGCTATTGGCGCTGGAACGCGACCCTCGATCCCTCGGGACAGGCGGCCCTCGTCAACGTCTGCACCCACTCCCAATGCGTGCCTTATGCCATCACCGATGGGCGGCCCATCTTGCCGCTGCGCGTCCCTCGAGGCAGTGGTGTGCTTCGCTACCACAAGCCGACCGCTCACGGCGTGGCGCGGGTTGGCGAGTCCTGGTACCTGCTCAGCGAGCAACCTGGCGGAGCGATGCTCTCCTTGTGGCGCGCCAATCTTGGGGTGATGGGACGGGTCATGGACTTCAGGCGCCTGGATCGCCGCCGGTTCCAGAGCTTGGCGACGCCGCGCCTCGTCCGTCGCGCCCTTGGCGGAGAGATTGGCCTGTTGTTCACCATGCCCCCAGATCCGAGCACTGGCGGTCATGTCGGGCAGTGGGTCGTGCTGCCGATCGACCCTGGAAAGGCCGAGCTGGGAGAGCCCGTTGTGCTGGGTGCCGCTGATCTCGACGGCACGTTGCCCCCCACGTGTCGCGACCACGATGATGGTTGGCTGCTCGACACCCGTCTGGCGATCACGCCAGCCATCGATTTGGTGGGCCTGTCAGGCTATCTCGACGACATCGAGATGAGGCTTCGACTCGAGCCGGGTGGCGCTTGCGTCGAAGCGATCGCAGCGCGGGCAGGGCGCGGGCTCTCGGCGAGCGGAGCGGCTGATGGCGATGCCAAGCCCAGCGCGGACAAGACCCTCCCGCTGTCTGCCCGAGAGCGTTACACCGGCCGGCGCTGGACGTTGATGTGTGGGGCTCGAGGCTCTTCGAGGTAGCTTCGGCAGCGGCGGACTGCCTCGCTGGCGGTCGTTGGGTGTAGTCTGAAGACGATGAGGGTTGTCCTGTTGTTGGCGTCGTTGTTGATGCTCGCTTTGCCCCTTGGCTGTGGCGGTGAACAGGACGATGGCGATGGCAGTGGAGGCGCTGGCCCAGCCTGTTCGGTCCGTGAGCTGCTTCGCGCTGACGGTAGCTGTGTCGCCATCGGCGTGTTGCCCGACCAGTGCGCTGACGGCTTCGATCCCACGGCCGAGGGCGGGTGTGAGCCTCACCTGCCTGACGCGCCCTGTGGGGACGGCCAGCTCGCCCTACCGGGTGACGACAGTTGCCAGCCGCTGGCAGCCTGCGGTGATGGCACCTGGGGGACCATTCCGGTTGAGCCGTCCACGGTTTATGTCGAGGCCAATACTTCCGGTGGTGATGGCAGCGCCGCCGCACCTTTCGCCACGATCTCCGAGGCCATCGTGGCGGCTCAGCCTGGCGCCATCGTGGCCGTCGCGGCGGGCTCTTACCCGGACTATGTGCATCTGACCGGCAAGGCGGTGCGGTTGTGGGGGCGCTGCCCGTCCATGACCGAAGTGGTGGGGCTGGCTCAGCAGTCCTTCGTCATCGACATCGAGATTGGTGCCAGCGGTAGCGAGGTGCACGCTCTGGCCGTGACCGGGCCGGCTCTGGGGATCTCCGTTTCTGGGGCACAAGACGTGCTGATCGACTCGGTGTGGATCCACGATCTTGGTCACTACGGGTTGGATATCGAGGACGGGCTCGGTCCGACGAGTGTCACCGGGCGCAAGCTGCTCGTCCAGCGGGCGACCAAGGCAGGGGTCTTCGTCGCCGACGGCACCGCAGATTTTGAGGCACTGGTGGTTCAGGACACCCAACCGGACGAGTTCGGACGGGGCGGACGGGGCATCAACTTGGAAGGGTCGAGCGGAGGCTTCCTGACGACGGTGCGCCACTGCGTGATCCAGCACAATCGTGAGGCTGGGATTTACGCGCTCGGCGCGGACCTGTCGGTCCAAGGCTGCCTGGTGGCCGACACGATGCCTCAGGAAGCGGACGGCTCGTTCGGCCGGGGCATCAACGTTCAGGGGTCGGCTCTCGAGCTTCGCGGCACAGTGGTCCGTCACGCGGTCGAGCAAGGCGTGCTGGTGGCCGCGGAATCGACCGCCGTGTTCGAGGCGTTGGTGGTCTCGGACATCGAGTCTCAGCCTGACACCGGTCGTCGCGGGATGGGCATTGTGGCACAGGCCGCCAGCGTCAGTCTGAGCGACAGCCTGGTCGTGAGGACCCGATCCATCGGCGTGGCCGCGCTGGACGGCACCGTGATCGTCCAACGGTCGATCATTCGGGACACCGCCGCTTCGGTTGACGGTCTTTTTGGCGACGGTTTGGTCGCCACCTTGATGAACGCCGGGGCGAGCCCGACGCTGTCGGTGACCGATTCCATCGTTGCCGGCAGCGCCCGTGCCGGCTTGGCGAATTTCGGGGCAGCGGCGGAGATTGGTGGAGTGAGCTTCGGGTGCAACACCATTCACCTCAATGGCGAGGCGGTCATGGGGCTCGAGGCGGCGTTCACCAACCTAGGTGGCAATTGGTGCGGGTGCGGTGGCGAGGAGGTCACGTGCACCCAGCAGAGCGCGGCGCTGCAGCCCCCAGAGGGCCTTGACTGAGTGGGTCACAAGAGCTTGGAGACGTCGAATGAAACTCGGATGGACAAACTGTTGGTCGCTGACCGTTCTCGGCCTGGCGTTTGGCTTCGCCGCAGGCTGCGATGACGGAGATGAGTCCAACCCTGGTGGAACAGGCGGCACGGCGGGCTCGACGACCGCCGGCGGCAACGGAGGAACGACGAGCGCCGGTGGGTCCGCCGGTAGCGGTGGCGGTGAGGCTGGCCATGGCGGTGATGGCGGTGCCGGCGGTGGGGTCACCAACCACCAGCTCCTCTTCGTCGACCAGGCCTTCACCTGGGACGACGGCAACAACGGCGCGGTCACCCAGCTAGGCACCACCCATTGGCTCAGTCCCATCGACTACGTTCACGGGCGGATTTATCTCCGCTATGAGGTCGCCCAGAAGCCGAGCGACAAGCTCATCGCCTACCAGGTATGTGTCTGGCAAGACAGCTGGACCAAGGAGACCTGCTCGAGCTGCGAGACGATGACCGCCACCGGCGTCTACTACCGTGATCTGGCATCGCCGGCCGACGACTGGTGGGTGAAGCCCAACGGCGACATCGATTGGACGCAGCCTTTCCAGCGGGTCTCGGTCATGCACAAAGAGGCGACTTGCTCGGGCCAGCTCATGGAGTACAGCAGCTGCGGTTCGGCTTGCTACACAGGCAATGACCTACAGGATCACATTCCAATCACCGGCACGGTGACCATGATCGTAGTGCCTGCTGGAGAGACGCTGATCCCACCCGATGAATGGGACGGTTGTCCCACCGGATGGGGCTGTTAGCTCCGGGTCGCCGTGGATCGCTGGCGACGTCTGCAGAGGCCCGCTGTCCGACACCGGCTCAATTGCCGATAGCGTCCAAACAGGCGTAGTAGTCCAACCAGTCCTGGCCGCAGCCCTGTGGGACAGCGACGTCGAGAACGCAGCTCCAGGTGGCTGCGTTGGCGCAGTCGAGATAGGTCATCCACTCATCGTCGCAGCCCGTTCCGGTGGCGCCGAGCCACTGGCAGTTGCTGTAGCACTCTGATTTCGGGTTGTCGTTGGCACAGCCGGTGGCGACCTTGGCGTCACAAAAGTCGTCGCAAGGCTCCACCATGGCCGGGTTGGGGTCCTCGTCGACGGCGCAATCGACGGCGATCAGATACTCGTCGCCACAGCCCTGGAAATAGGGGTCGTTCCAAGCGCTGCAGGCCACCGACTTGCCGTCCGTACAGTCGAAATAGTCGTCAGCGACGGACGTGCACGCCGAGGCGGAGGTCAGCGCCAGACAGGTGATCATGCAGCCGTCATAGCCCACCGTATGGTCGCAGCTCGCGGCTGCGAGTTTCTCGCACAAGGGCTCGCATTGATCCGACCCGGAGCTGTGGGTGCCGCCAGCGCCGCCGGCGCCATCGGTGTCGTTCTTCTTACAGTGGGTTGCAGCCAGCAGGATGGTCAGGCCAAAGGAG
>JAUVCD010000231.1 GCA_030590865.1 Myxococcales bacterium
AAGGTCATCGACGCTCGCGCGAAGATGAACGCTGCTGAGACGCAGGAGGAGAAGTCCGAGCTTCGCGAGGCCGTCGTGGCCGCCATCAGCGAAATGCACGAGAGTCAGGGCGAAACGCCGCTCATCCGACCTGACGTGGACGAGGCCATGGTTGCCGCCGTCGTGGCGGCCTGGACCGGCGTGCCGGTGGGCAAGATGGTGGCCGACGATCTGGTCGCGCTGGTCAACATGGAGAAGACCCTGACCGAGCGCATCAAGGGTCAGGACTACGGCATCTCGGCGATTGCCAAAGAGCTGCGCAGCGCTCGAGCGGGCCTCAAGGCGCCGGAGCAACCGCTCGGTGTGTTCCTGCTCGTGGGCCCCTCCGGAGTCGGCAAGACCGAGACGGCGCTGGGGCTGGCGGACATGTTGTTCGGCGGCGAGCGCATGATGGTGACCATCAACATGTCCGAGTTCCAGGAGAAGCACACGGTCTCCCGGCTGATCGGCTCACCGCCAGGCTATGTCGGTTTCGGCGAGGGCGGCATGCTCACCGAAGCGGTGCGGCATCGTCCCTATACGGTGGTGCTCCTCGACGAGTGCGAGAAGGCCGACCCAGACGTGATGAACCTGTTCTACCAGGTGTTCGACAAGGGCATGCTGAGCGACGGCGAGGGTCGCGAGGTCGACTTCAAGAACACGGTGATCATCATGACCAGCAACCTGGCGACCGACAAGATCACCAATATGACGGTGGCCGCCTGGGAAGACGAGGAAGAGATCGACATGGGCGAGTTGATCGACGTCATCAAGCCGACCCTGTCCGCTCATTTCAAGCCGGCCTTGCTCGCTCGGATGACCATGGTGCCCTTCCTGCCCATCTCACCCGATGCACTGGCGATGATCACCCGGCTCAAGATGAACAAGCTCATGGGGCGCTTGTCAGTCTCGCAGAACATCGAGTCCAACTACTCGGACAAGGTCGTCGATCTGATCGTCAGCCGCTGCACCGAGGTGGACACCGGGGCGCGAAACATCGACCACATCATGCGCTCAACCCTCATTCCCCAGCTCTCCAGCGCCATCCTCGAGGAGATGTGCGAGGGCGTGGTCCTCACCGGGCTCACGGTGGATGTGGACGACGACAGCAACTTCGTCGCGCGGTTCACCAAGGCCGAGGCGGCCGCCGAGTAGCTCTGCCTCCGCGGAAGTTGGCCCCGACCGACCGTCGGGGCCAGCCTAGCGACACCATGAGAAGCCGTTTTCTGGTTGGCGCAGCGTCAACAGTTGGCGCCTGTCCGCTGGCTGTTCTCTCCTTGGTGTTGGTCGCTGCCTGTTCGCAGCCGCCGCCGCCGGAGGAGCCCGACCCCTGCAACGTGCAGGTCGTCACCTTGCGCATCTACGGTGACGACATCATCAACCCAAACGAGGCCGAGCGCCCACGGCCGGTGCAGGTGCGGCTCTACCAGCTGAGCAACGATCTGCGGCTGCAGAACGCCAAATACGACGATATTCTGCTGCGAGATGCCGAGACGCTCGGCGAGGACATGCTGAAGCGGGACGAGGTCACGGTCTATCCAAACGATCTGGTCGAAATCAAGTTTGAGCGCATCCCCGAGGCAGTATTTCTCGGCGGTGCCGCGATGTTCCGGGATCCCCAGGGCCAGAGTTGGAAGACGTTCTACCAATTCCCACCGATGCCCAACTCGCCTGACGCCTGTCTGGCGGCAGCTGGGCTGGATCCCGGTGAGCCTCAAGCCTTTCCGGAAACGGGCTTTTTCGTGGTGGAACGGAAGATCGACAACGGCAGCCAGTACGACGAGTCGATGTTCCCTCATGCCACGGCGATTCGCAGCATCAACTTGCCCAAGCGCTCGGCAGCGGCTGACACCTACCAGCCTGCTCCCAGCGGGCCTCAGGGCGGGCAAGCCAAGTAGCCGTGGGGATGCGGTGGTAGGCGCCGCACAGCTCTGCTAGAACGGCCTCCGCAGAATGATACATCCGCGTAAGCCGATCTGGACCGAGGGTCTGTTCATGACCCCCCAGCATCTGCAGCAGAGTGACCAGTACCATGAGTCCTTGCTGCAGACGCGGGTGCACGCCCTGGTCAATTACGACTGGGGGGTCTCGGACGTACAATTCGACGAGCGCTCGCTGACGGCGGGGCAGCTCAAGGTCATCAAGTGTCATGGCATCTTCCCCGACGGCACGCCGTTTCTGATCGGCGCGCAAGGTGAAGACGAGGTCGAAGGTCGTCCCATCGAAGGCGCCTTTCCGGCGGCGCTCGATGCCCTCGATGTGTTCGTGGCCATTCCCAACCTGCGGGACAACCAAGCCAACACGTCGCTCGATCCGAGCAAGGTGGGACCGGCCATTCGCTACGTTGCTCAGCAGATGAACGTTCCGGACGTGAACACCGGCCGCAACGAGCAGTCGCTCAACTGGGCGCGTGGCAACATCCGCATCCTTTTCGGCACCGAGCCCCGGGATGCTTTCCACACCATTCGGGTCGCCCAGCTGGAGCGTGACAAGACTGGCTCGATGGTGCTCAAGGAGAGCTTCATCCCTTCGCTGCTGAGGATTGGCGCGTCCAAGTGGATCATGGCCAATCTGCGCCGGGTGTTGTCGGCCATGGTCGGCAAGCAGAAGGCCCTCGCCGAGGGGCGCCGCATGCGTTCTGCGGCGTCGGTCGATTTCCAGGCGTCGGATGCCTCCAAGTTCTGGATGTTGCACACCATGAACTCGTTCATCCCGAGCGTGTCGCACATGGTCGATCATGGCGACCTACACCCTGAGGATCTCTACCTGTTGCTCGGGAGCATCATCGGCGAGCTGTGCACGTTCTCACCTGACGGTGATCCCACCGATCTTCCCAAGTTCAACTACCTGGAGCTCACCGATTCGCTCAAACCCATGTTCGAGCGGGCCATCGCGATGATCAGCGCGGTGCTCGCCGAGCAGTACATCATCATCCCCCTCGAGAAGCGGGACGACGGCATGTACCTGGGTCGCTTCGAGGATCCCAACGTGCCCCGGAAGCACGAGTTCTTCCTCGAGTGCAAAGGGGGCGACGAAGCCACGTTGCGGGAGAAACTACCCAAGTTACTCAAGGTCGCCTCTTGGACTCAGGTTGGCTACATCCTCAACGCCGCCATCCCTGGGGTCAAATGCGAGGTCGAGTATCGGCCGCCTGGTGCCATCCCGGTCAAGCCAGGGCTCGTCTATCTGCGGGTCGACATGAGTGGCGATTATTGGAACGATGTGCTCAATTCTGGCACGATAGCGATCTACCAGCCCATTGACCCCCAGAAGGTGGACATCCGCCTCATCGGGGCAAAGACCGGTCGCTGACGATATTCCGATGCGGCCGGGTCGACCGGTGTCAGCCCGCTGGGGCGACACGACCACTTTCCGCTTGGAAATCAGACGTCTAGAGGTTGTCCGTGAATAACTCCGCGCAGTCCATGTACTGGGTTTGTTCCGACGTATTGTCCCTGATTCTGCAATTGAGAAATTCGCAGGACTTGCCGGCCCCCGATATTTTGCAGCGTCGGGTACTGGGGCTATTCGACACGATGATGCAGAACGGCCGTGAGGCTCAGGTCCCCGAGCAGGACATGGTCGACGTCAAATACGCGCTGGCTGCCTTCGCCGACGAGGTCATTTATCACTCGAATTGGCCTGGGCGCACCCAGTGGCTCAACAACCCGTTGCAGCTTCAGTTTTTCCAGGAGAACACCGCTGGTGACGGCTTTTTCGAGCGCCTCGACCAACTCCACGCTCAACGGGGGCGAAACCACGTCACTCAGATCTACTTCCTGTGCCTTTCCCTTGGGTTCCAGGGCAAATTCCGTCTCGGTGGGCAGGACGGGCTCGTCGCGGTTGCGGAGGGCGTTGGCAACCACGTGGCGCTCTCCATCGGCGGCGGCGAGATCTTGGCGCCCAATGCGGAGCGCAAAGATGGCGGCGGCGGCGCGGTGCGTCGGGAGCTGCCGTTCCTGGCGGTAGCTCTGGGCTTCTTCGTCGTCGCGCTACTGGCGGTGATCACCTTGCGGCTGATCGTCGGATCCAGCGCCGACGACGTCGCTGACGGGATCAAGAAGCTGATCCAAGGGTGACGCTATCGCACCAGGTCGGCCACCAGCGCCACCGCGCGGAACCGAGGCAGCGGGGACAGGGGTTCACAGCCTCCACCCTCGTGCTTGCAAAATTCCGCGGGTTCTCGAACGCTTAGATAACTCTTACGGGATCCGTTTTCTGGTCCTCCTACATCCGCCTACTGCAGAATAGACGCGGAGATTTTTTATGTGGCTGTGGATCGTCAGCGCCATCTTCCTAATCCTCATTTGGGGAGCATGGTTCATCCTGCAACCGCCCGAAGGAATGCCAGGGCCCGAGTTCTTCCCGACCTGGGTGGCCATCCTCATCACAGCCGTCGTGATCCTGCTACTCGTCGGCCTGGTGCTCTATCGGCGGATTCGCGCAGCCCGCGCAGCCCGGGCGCTCGAGAAGGCCATCGCTCAACAAGCCCAGGATCAGGTGCTTCAGAGCAAGCCCGAGGATCGAGCGGAGATCCAAGCGCTCCAGCGCCAGATGCTCGACGGCATCAAGTCGTTGAAGGCGTCGCGGCTGGGTGAGGGCAAGGGCATCAACGCGCTCTACTCGCTGCCCTGGTATGCCATCGTCGGTCCGCCGGCGGCAGGCAAGACGACTGCCCTGCGGCACTCGGGGCTGAGCTTCCCCTATCTCGATCCGGACGGATCGGGCGTCCGCGGCGTAGGCGGCACCCGCAATTGCGACTGGTGGTTCACCAATGAGGCGATCCTGCTCGACACGGCGGGGCGCTACACCACCGAGCAAGACGACCACGAGGAGTGGATGGCCTTTCTGCGGACCCTGCGCGAGCACCGTAAGCACAAGCCGCTCAACGGCGTGCTGGTGGCGGTCAGCGTCAGCGATCTGATTGACGCCAGTGAGGACGAGATCGAGCAAATCGCCGATCGGGTTCGGGATCGAATCGACGAGATGCAGGAACAGCTCAAGATGATCCTGCCGGTCTACGTCTTGTTCACCAAGTGCGACTTGGTGGCCGGCTTCGTCGAGTTCTTTGGTGACTACAAGCGCAGTCAGCGAGGCCAGGCTTGGGGTGCGACTTTCGCCATGAAACTGGACAAGAGCGACCCGGGAGCGCTCTTCGACGGCGAATTCGATCTGCTCGTCGAGCAGCTGCACAAGCGCACCGTCAAGCGCATGGTGAGCGAGCGCCCGACCCGTCGGCAGAAAGAGAAGATCTACCAGTTCCCCCTCGAGTTCGCGGCGATCAAGCGCAACCTTGCGGACTTCATGGCGGCGGCTTTCCGACCGGCGCCGCCGCCGGCCCACAAGAAGGCCCTGAAGATCCCGACGCCCATCTTGCGGGGCTTCTACTTCACTAGCGGCACCCAGGAAGGCAAGCCCCTGGACCGGGTGGTTGGCGCCATGGGCCGGGCCTTTGGGCTCCGTCCGGTGGATCAGGACGACGCTGTGGCTGGTGAGAGCAAGTCCTTCTTCCTGACCGACGTGTTCCGCCAGATCGTCTTTCCCGACCAGGACATTGCGGCCCGGACCGAGGACGAGATCAGGCGGGTGCGACTGCAGCGGTTCTTGATCGCCCTGGGCGCCTTGGTGTTTACCAGCATCCTGGCGATCCCCGCGGTCTTCTCTTACATGAACAACCAGGAGCTGATTGCCGAAACCAAGCGCATCAGCGACGGTGCGGCTCATATCGACTGGAACGATGGTCGCAGCTCGGCACCCAAGGTCGATCAGCTCGATACCTTGCGGGCCCATATCGAGAAGCTCGATCAGTGGAATGATGACGGCCCGCCGATCACTTACCTGTGGATGATGTACCAAGGTGAGACGCTCTTCGAGCCGGCTCTCGAGCAGTACATCGATTCGCTGCGTCAAGGGTTCATCATGCCGGCCAAAGAGCAACTCGAAGAGCGGCTCAAGAAGGCGACAGGCGCCAAGTACTTAGACGAATACGAGGCCCTCAAGACTTACCTGCTGCTGAACGACCCGCTGCACCTGGTGACCTATGACCAGTGGCAGACCGGCAGGCTCACCCAGGTGTGGGCGGCGAGCCTGCGGTCCAACACGCCCAACGTTTCGGAGCGCGAGCTGCGGAACAAGCTGGTCACCCACGTGAGCTATTACGTGCAGCTGCTGCGGCGGGGCCTCGTCAAGGGTGAGCCTCTCGATGAGGCACTCATCGCGAGCACCCGCGACATTCTCACCCGTGTTGGTCCCAGCCAGCGGTACTACGATCAGTTCGTCACCATCTTGATCGACGAGCGGATCGACGAGGCTGGCCCCAACACGCCGGACAACCTCAAGTACCCGCCCATCACGCTGAACGATTTGTTCAAGGACCGGCCGGATGCGCTCACCAAGCTGAGCAGCAAGAGTAAGAAGCGGGACGGCAAGTACCAGAAGATCCGTGGCCCCTATACGGCGCCGGGCCACCGGGCGGTGCTGGACTCGCTGAAGAACGGCTACGCGATTCTGGAGCGTGAGAAGTGGGTGGTACCGCTCACCTCAGAGGAAACCCAGCAGGGCGACAAGATCAAACAGGCCCTCGAGCGGGTGCGTCAGGACTACGACAACCAGTACATCCGCGAGTGGACCGAGTTCTTCCGGGATCTCGAGGTGGCGGTCCCGACCAACAACGTCGAGTCCATCGAGGAGTTCCGAGTGCTGTCGACGCCCGACTGGCCCTACTGGCGCCTGTTGCGCGCTCTGCGGGACAACACTCAGTTCGATCTTGTCGCGCAGAAGGCGGCGGCAGCTGGCGCAGACTCAGGGGTGGTCGACCAGCTCAAGCGTCGCGTGCGCCGGAAGATTGACACCAAGCTTCGCACTCAAGGCGCGGCTGACGCACTCACGTCCATCGGTCTCGGGGAGGGCAAACGCAAGGACCCGGTCCCCGAGAAGTTCAAGCGGATGGTGCGCTTCGGTTTCCCGGAAGCGGTCAAGGAGGGTGAGCCACCGCCGCCCAGCGGCCTCAGCCACTACGTGTCCCAGCTCGAGCAACTGGCCGGGGAGATGACCATCATCGAGGAAGGGCCCACCACCACCGACCCGACCAAGGCCACCGAGCTGTTCGAAGGTGCCGTGCGGGATACGGAAAGCAAAATCCTGACGCTCGACCGCTTCGGGCAGGACCTGATGCGCGACCTGCTGATGAACCCGTTGCGACAGTCCTATCGGGCGATGGTCGCCAGCGCCGGCGGTGCCGCCAGCGGCCTGTGGGAGGTCGAGGTGTGGCCGCCCTATCGGGACGGGCTGAAGAACCGCTACCCCTTCAACAGTGCCGCCCGGCGAGACGCCTCCTTCGAAGACACGGTGGCCTTCTTCGCCCCGGGCGAGGGCATCCTCTGGGGTTTCTACGGCAACTACCTCAAGTCGTTCCACAAGCAGGTGGGCCACAAGTTCGTCCCGGCCACCTCATTGGCTGGCACGCCGCGACCGGCTCGTCGCTACACGCCCTTCAATCCCAACATGTACGCTTGCCTCGAGCGGGCCCACGAGATTACCGATGCGCTCTTCGCTCAGGGGCAGCCGGGCGTGAAGTTCAGGATGAACCTCACCACCGTCAGTCCCATCGTGTCGGAAATCGAGTTCGAGCTCGACGGTCAGAAGCGGCTCTACCGCAACGAGCGGGAGTTCTGGCACAGCTTCACCTGGCCTGGGCCCGACATGCCTCTGGCTGGCGCGGCCATCACGATTCGGGGCGCTGGTGGTCTCAACGAGGAGATTCGCCGAGAGGGGCCGTGGGGCATGTGGCGGCTGCTCGAGGCGGGGCGTCACACCGCGGTCAAGGACAATGACAAGACCTTCACCGTCGAGTGGCAAATGAGCGCGCCGCCGGTGGTCGTGAAGATGCAGATGAAACCCACCAGGTCCAATCATCCCTTCCCGCGCAACTTCTTCCGCAACATCAACTGCCCGGCGAGCATCGGCGACACCTTTGGTGGCTAGCCCGCGCTAGGGGTGGCCGCCCTCGAGCCCTCGAGCTCATCGAGCCGCGAGAATCGAGAGTTCGGACGCGTGAGGGAAGCGGGGTCGTGCTCGGGTTCGAGCGCGGTGGGGAAGGGGGCTCGGGATCTCGCGAGCGGTCGTCACCCCCCGGCAGGCAGGCAGATGCGGGTCGGCTCGGTCATCAGGCTGCCGGTTTCGGAACCGACCTGTCCGTACTGGTCGTCGCCCCAGCACCACAACCCGCCACCAGCCCGAATGCCGCAGCTATGGGCGGATCCGGCTGCCACGTCGGTCCAGTCGCCGGCCTGACCGATCCGAGTTGGCGAGGGGTGGTTTTCGAGCACCGCGAGGCCCAGCTGGCCACCTTCGTTGGCCCCCCAACACCACAGCTCGCCGGACCCGCGCAGCCCGCAGGCATGGGAGCGGCCACCAATCACCCGGCGCCAGTCCGATTCGGTTCCCACTCGCTGCGGGTCCGGGATGTTCACATTCGGGCCGTCCTGACCAATCCCTAGCTGGCCGCGAAGTCCGCCACCCCAACACCACAGCTCGTCATTGCTGGTCCGCCCACAGGAGTGGAAGCCGGCTCCTGCCACCTCGACCCACTTGGCCTCGGTCCCCACTTGGGTCGGCACCGAACGGTCGACGAAGTCACCGTTGCCAAGCTCGCCATCGATATTGTAGCCCCAGCACCAGAGCGTCGAGTCGAGGCGCACGGCACAGCTGTGCCTACCTCCCGCGGAGAGCATGACCCACTGCTCGCCGCCGACGAGCCCTGTGGGGGTGGAGATGGAGCTGCCGTCGCCGTCGATGCCCAACTGTCCATCGCTGTCGCTGCCCCAGCAGCTGATGATCCGGCTGGACGTTGCCCCACAGCTATGGGCGAGGCCGACGGTCAGTTGGGAGAGCTCGCCGCTCGCCTCGGTGGGCTCGAGGCGCTGCACCGTGTCCTCGAGGCCGAGCTGTCCGGCTTGGTTCCTGCCCCAGCACCACCGCGACCTGTCGGTGCGGAGCGCGCAGCTATGCTCCCGGCCGCCTGCCACCAGTGCCCAGGTCGAGTTGCTACCCACCTGGGTGGGGGCGGAGTGTGCGGTGATGTCTCCCAGGCCCAGCTGACCATTCTGGTTGCGGCCCCAACACCAGAGCGTTCCTCCGTCGAGCACCGCACAGCTGTGCTCGTAGCCGAGGGACAGATGGGCCACCGGATCAGGGGGTGTGCAGGCCCCTTCGGTGCACGAATCGTTGCTACAGCCGCAAGCCTGGCAAAGCGCCCCGGCCTGTCCACAGTGGGTCAGCTCGGTGCCTGGTTGGCAGGCTACGCCGTCCCAGCAGCCGCTGCAGCACTGGCCACCGTAGCACTGGCCTCCATCACAATCGGTGCCATCGTCCTGGCCGTCACAGGAGGTTCCGCCTTGGCCACCAGCGCCACCGGCCCCGCCAGCGCCACCGGTGCCGGCGTCCGCACTACCCTCGGGGATGCACTGGTTGCGAGTTGTGTCGCAGACCCAGCCGCCCGTGCAAGGGCAGGCCTTGCCCGACAGATCCAGGTCGTCGATCGAGCAGCCGACCAACGGTGGGGTCAGCAGCACCAGCGCGAGCCAATATCTCGCGGCGGTTGGGCAGGCGCCAATTCCGATCACCCCATTAGCCTAGACCAATCGCTGGAGCGCTGCTCGCCGGCTCTGATGGTGGCGCGGCTCGAGGCCCAGCTGGCCGCTCAGCCAGCTTCGAGCTGGCAAGGGGACCGCGGCGTAGGCGGTCGAGCGGGCGGCCCGCTGGCATCGCAGCTCGGGGCTGCCGCCGAGCGGCGGGCGCCTCACTTGGGGTCGAGCCCCACCGTTTCAAGCAGCCAGTGGGTCATCATGTCGAGGGCGCTCCGGTCGAGGGTGCTCGTGAGCATGACGTATTCGTCCGTCCCGCCGGTCTGCGCTTGCTGGAACAAGTGGTTGAGGCCGGGCAGCCGCTCCACCCGTGCGTTGTGATTCCCCGCTTTCGCCAGTGCCTGTTTCGCTCGGCTGAAATTCAGATCGGCTGGGACCACGACGTCCTTTTCACCGAACATGAGCAACATCGGTTTGGTCAGACGGCTGAGATACTGAGCCGGAGCGGCCTTCGCGAAGGACCGGTGCCACGGCCCCAACACTTGCTTTCGCACATGCTCTTGCAGAGCCTTCTTGATGCGAGGATCGATGTCGCCCGGCAGAGTTCGCATTGCCGCCTTCACTAAGACCGCAATGGCAGGCTCCAGCTCGCTTGCTGGGGCGTCAGCGGCGATGAGCGGCGCCAGCTTTTCGTGTGCCGCGACGATGTCGGCGACGACGTCGGCTGAGCGGCCCTCGGACTTGAGCAGCGCACCTACTTGGACGGGGATGAGCTCCACGCCGCTGGCGGCGGGACCGGCGAGCGAAACGACAAAGGCGACGTCAGCTGAGCGCGAGGCGACGATAGGTGCCACCATGCCTCCACCTACGCTGTGCCCGATGAGACCCATCCGTGTCGGGTCGATCGATTTCTGGCTCTTGAGAAATGCCAGACTGGCCTCGACGTCGCTGACCATGGTCTCCACAGTCTCCTCGTAAGGATCGCCGGTGGATCCTCCGACTCCGCGGTCGTCGACACGAAGCACTGCGAACCCTCTGCGGCTCAAGTGATCGGCGATCACCAGGAAGAGTTTGTGGCCCGAAAGGGTTCCGTCGCGATCTTGGGAGCCGGAGCCAGAGATCAACAACACCGCCGGGTGGGGGCCGTCGCCCGTCGGAATGGTGAGCGTGCCGGCGATCTTGGTGCCGCCAGGGGTGTTGTCGTAGGACACTTCCTTCGAGGCGTAGGGGAAGGGTGGTGTGGGTGTCTGGGGTCGCACGTCCGGGTTGGTGCTGGCGCTCACTTTCAATCCCGCGACCTGCCCCCTCTTGTTGAACAACACCTGGACATCCTGCGGGGCGTTGGCGAACACACAGGTGACGATGACGCTCGTGAACTTCCCGTCCGTTTTTTGCGTGGCGCTGAGCTGCTTCCTGAGCTTTCCCGTCTGTTTGACCGCGTCTTGCCACCATTTCGCGATGGCTGCGTCGTCGGGAAAGGCCTTCAGCATGGCCTTGTCGAATTGCTCGCGCAGGAGGGCGGCTTCACCCGCGGCCAGCCACTGCACAACTTGCTTGGCTGTCTCGATCTGTGGGTGAAGCGCACCCGCGTCGCCCTTGGGACCCCGTGCCGGTCCCTCGTCCCTGGCGTCGCTAGACGAGTGCTTCTTGCAGGCCATCGCTAGGCATGAAACCAAGACCCAGGCGACCCATGCAACCGTTCTACGACACACGCTTCCCTCCTCGCGCTGTGGGACGGCAACCGTACACCAGGCGAGGGGGATGGGCCCTGAGATTGTCGTGCGGCCGCCGTGCTAGCTTGGGTCGGTGCCGTTAGGTCGGCACGGCGATACAGCAGCCGGTGATGCAGTAGAAGCCCTGAGGACAGGGGTCCTGCCCTGGCAGGCCGCAGGCCTGCACGTCCGGCGGGCACTGCCCACTGGTGCCGCCGTCGGGGTCGAAGCACTCGGGGGGCAGGGTGGTCTTGCCCATGCACAGCTCGCATGGGCCACAGCCGTTGTAGCAGCCCGGCACGACCGTGCAGGGGTGACAGAGGTCGGTATTGTCCATGACCTCGATGGTGCAAGTCCCTACATTGTTCTCGTCCGTCGACTGCAGCCACACGAACTTGCCGCTCTCGGGCGGTAGCTCACAGCAGCCGAAACAGTCGCATCCGTTGGGGGTCAAGGGGACGCAGAAGTCCAAGCACTCTTCCGATTGGCCCTGCGATGCCTCGGCGCAGGTCAGCGGGCCCACCGCGGTGTTGGCGTCGTAGGCGCACTCGATCCCTTCGGGCGGGTAGTCTGGCGCCACCTCGAGGGGGTCACAGTGGTGGTCCCAGTAGCAGTCGTCGTTGCCTGATCCGTTGCCCGCGTCCCAGAAGCAATCGGCCATGCATGGGGCGCCGGTCATTCCCGGCAGATCGGGGTACAGGCTGTCCTCCGTGTTGTCGCATGGTCCGGTGCAGTTTGGATCCTGGGAGTCGACCAAGCCGTCGTTGTCGTTGTCCAGCAGATCACCGCACTCGTAGATGTGGCTCTCGCAGGGCGCCTGATCGGTTGGCATGGCGATGCCGCCCTCCCCGGCTGAGCTGGTGGAGCCGCCAGTCCCGCTGGTGGAGCCGCCGGTCCCGCTGGTGCTACCGCCTTCACCGCCAGTTCCCGACGTCGTGCTACCGCCGGTTCCGCTGCTGGTCACGCCCGTCTCACTCTCATCGGAGCTGCAGCCCGACCCCGATACCACCACGACCGCAGGCGTTGCGAAGATTACTGCCACCAGAACAAGACGCCGAAACCGCATCAGAACCCTCCGCCATCCATGGTTGCGCTGCGCTGGTAGAACATCACCCAATGTCTGCCAATCACGGGTTGGAGAATAACCCATTCAATGGAGTGCAGGGTAGGCAGTACGGCAAAGGCGGGGAGGGACCGTTGCTTTCACTTCACTACGTAGGCTTACCCAATTGAGCTGAGTCGAAGCGGTGGGGGAAGGGGCACGTGGGAGCTGGCCGCTCAGCCAGCACCGACCCAGCCAGGGGTCCGCGGCGTAGCCGGGCGCTCAGCGCTTCGATGGTGGGGCAGGGGTCAGGGGGTTGGATGATTGGGTCGTCAAGGGTCTCGACGTGGAGCCCTGGACATAGGGGCTGCAACCCGCAATGGGCACAAGCTT
>JAUVCD010001122.1 GCA_030590865.1 Myxococcales bacterium
GTCAGAATCGAGGAGATGGGTGACGATGTCGCGGTCGACGGTCTTGAGTTTGCGTTTGGCGGCCCGTTTGAGGGCCTGCGTCGCGACTCGATCGATGTCGCGCAATCGGCCGACGGTGCCCTCGTGAAGCATGCTCAGGGCGTCCGAGCTGAAGAGGGCTCGGTCGACCCCCGCATGATTGACCCGGTAGGCCACGTACTCGACGGTGTCGGCGTCGCTGGCCTCTGCAATCCGGATTCGGCAGTGCACGCGGGACCACAGCGACCGGTTTCGAGCGAGCCGAAGCCGGTCCCAAAGCTCGGGGAGACCGACCAGTACCAGCGAAAGCAGCGGCTGGCTGTCCCACTCGTAGTTGGCCAGCACGTGCAGGTGGTCGAGCACGTCCTGATGCAGTAGGTGGGACTCATCGAGGAGAAAAACCGGGTGGATGCGCTCCCGCCCTAGCTCTTCGATGTGAGCGCTGATCGCGTAGAAGACTCCCGCGGCCGTGGCCTTCGGCGACAAGCCGAGAGCCAAGCAGAGCTGGCGATAGAAATCGCGTCGACCGAGGGTTGCGTTGTGGCAGTAGGTCAGACGGCAGCCGGCTTCAGGCACTCGCCGTCTCAGTGCCCGCAGCGCGCAGGTCTTTCCGACGCCGGGCTCACCGACGAGCAGCACGTGCTCCCGCTCGTCGACCGCCTCGACCAGCTCATCGACCAGCGCCTTCTTGCTCGTCGGAAGCCAGAGGTCACCGTCGGGAAGCGCCTTGCTGAAAGGGGCCTCGTTGAGGCCGAAATGCCGAAGCCAATCCGGGCTCGCCATCAGCGCCCCCCTTTCGGCGGGCGTCCGACCGACTTGTCCAGCAGCGCATCCGCCGGATTGAAGTCCACCGCGTCGATACCGCGCGGAGCGCGGTGGGGGCGCTTCCGCTTCCCGTTGGCAGTCGGGTCGACCGGTGACAGCGGAAGCCGCTGACCCTCGTGCTCGACCCATGGGGCTTTGCGCGGGTCGACGAAGGACCGGGCCACGTCCACGGTCCGCCCGGCGAGGAAGCTGTGTGCCAGCTCCCAATCGACGCCGCCGATGCTCACCGTCCCATCCCGGCGTACGCGGCGCCTGCCGCGTACGGTCAGCGCCTTGTCGAGCTGCTCTTCGGTGACCGGCTTGGGCTCGCGCTCCCGATAGACCTCGGCCGGTGTTCGCCCCATCAGACCTCCATGCGGTTCGCAGTGGTAGTGCTGGTCGACGAAGGCCAGCAGGCGCACTTGGACGTCGTGGAGCGACGTCATCTCGCCCATGAAGTCGAGGCACCCCTCGCGCAGGGTTCGCCAGAAGCGCTCCATCTTGCCCCGGGCCTCCGGGTCGTAGGGCTTCGCGTGCAGCAGCTTGATGCCGAGACGCCCGCACGCCGTCGCCAGCGCGTCGCCGCTGTAGGTCGAGCCGTTGTCGAGGTAGAGCACGCCCGGTTTGCCGTGAAGACGCACCGACTCGACCGTCAGCGAGAGCATCTCCACCTCGCGCTCGTTCGAGCAT
>JAUVCD010000874.1 GCA_030590865.1 Myxococcales bacterium
GCTTGTGATTCTCGTAGGCCTCGTCGAGCCGCCGGTACAGATGGCGCACGTTGTACAGCCCGGTGAGGCCATCAGAAACCGCTAGCCGCTGATTCTCCTGATACATCGTGACCAGCCGGGCGGTCGGAGCAAACTCTTGGGCAAGCAGACTGAGGTGCTCGGTCACCTGGGTGGACATGGCAGCGCTGTTGTCGAAATAGGCTGAGATGCTGCCTAGCGACTCGAGGTGGATCTTGAGGTCGTAGATGCAATGGGCCGCAAACCCCTCGGCGGTCTTGTTGGGATCCACCAGCTCGGTGATTGGCGGGCGGATCGTTTCATTGTCGTCCTCCAGCAGGCTGCCAACAGGTTCGTCGGTGACCGTCTCGAGCACGACGCGCAGCTGGGCCTCCGATAGCTTTTCTTTGACCGCCAGCTGGATACGGGTCCCGGCGGGCCCTACCAGGTGCACGCACAAACAGGAGTAGTCGATCAAATCGGTCACGAAGGCCATCAGCTCGACCAAACACTGGTCCGCGTCGTAGACGAAGCTGGCCAGCCGACGCGCCTCGTGGGCGATGGTGGTCCCAAACAAGAGCTTGTCGAGCAGGAAGGCGATTTGCCGGGTGATATCCCCCTCCTGACCGCTGGAGTGGGACAGCGGGCCGGCGACCGGCACAGCAGGCGGGCGGTCGCGGACCTGGCTCAGAAGACTGGCCACCTCCTGCTTGAGTTGGTCCTGGACCTGGTCCTTGGCCACATAGCGATCTGCCCCCGACCTCAGGCCCCAGAACCGGTCCTGCTTGGCTAGCTCGGTGGCGGTCATCAGGATGATGGGAATCCCAAGCGTGGTGCGCTCTTCCTTGAGAAAGCGGCACAGCTGGTAGCCGCTGAGGTCGGGCATCATGACGTCCGAGATGATGAGGTCCGGCGTCTCCCAAAAAGCCATGGTGATGCCCTGGACGCCATCGACGGCCTCGACGACTCGGTACCCTTCTTCCGCTAGCAGCTGGTGCACGATCTCACGGTGGACCGCGGTATCGTCAACCACGAGGATCTTCGGGGCGCCGCCGTCAGCTGCCACGGTTGGCTCCTCCCGAGCACGAGGCGCGGCGGCTCACGAGGCCACCAGGCACCAGGGCCGCTAGTGCGGATCGGCTGCGGCTCGGCCTCACGCAGACTCCCCGTCCTGGGACGGGCCGTTCAGATAGCGACCAATCGCATCAGCCATCTCGCCGCCGTCGTAGCTCTTCCTGATGTACCCGTCGGCGCCGGTCTCGGCGGTGAGCCTTCGCAACATCGTCTCATCAGCATCTGAGACGAAAACGACTTTCAACGTTGGATGGCGCTTCTTCAGCACATAAGCAATAGGCGGCCCGGAGATCCCCGGCATCTGCACGTCGAGCAACACTAAGTCCAGCTCGGTGGTCGCTACGACCTGTTCGAGCTCATCCCAGGTCTCACAGCCAAAGGGCTCGTGGCCTGCTTCGGTCAGAACGTTCTTCAGCACCACGCGCACCGTATGGCTGTCGTCGAGGAAGGCAATCCGACGTGCTGCTTTGGTCATTGGGACGAGGTGCCCTTGAGTCTCGAATCGGATAGTCTGCAACGGTCGGAAGGCTGCGTCGAGCGCTGCTGAGCAGAAGCTACCATGCCGGCGCCCTGGAACGAGCACCGCACGGGCCTAGCGGGTGATGATACGGTGAAGTCATGCGCTTCAGCCATGTGATGTTGCTCCTCTGGGTGGGTGCGAGCCACTGGGCCTGTACCGGCATCCTCGGAGGGGACGAAGGCGAGACGACCTCCAGCTCGGGCTCTGGGGTCGGCGGCGGTGGCGCGACCGGCACCGGTGGCTCGAGCGGTGACGGGGGCTCCGGCAACATCGGCGGGACCGGCGGGACCGGTGCCGACGGGGGCGCCGGCGGCGCCGGGCTTGTTGGAGGGTCGGGAGGGACCGGCGGAACGATTCCTCAGACCGTGTGCGGGCGCTGGAACGGCGACCGCGCCAGCTTGAGCGAAGGCACCTGGAGCGGCTCGGTCAGCGGTTGCAACGCTGGCGACATCTCGGCCACAGGTCGGGCCAATGCGCTCAAGCTCGTCAACCTCTACCGCTTCATCGCCGACTTGCCCTCAGTCACCACCGACGGGACTCGAGATCAAAAGGCTCAGGCCTGCGCCCTCATGATGGATGCCAACAATCAGCTGTCTCACTCGCCACCGCCCAGCTGGACTTGCTACACCAGCGACGGCGCCGAGGCCGCCGGCAAGAGCAACATCGCCACCACGCCGGGAGTAGCGGCTGTCGATCTCTACATGGTCGATCCTGGCAACCCGAGCACCATGGGGCATCGCCGCTGGATCCTCTCGAACGGCCTCGGGCCCGTGGGGCTCGGCTCCACCAGTAGTTACTCCTGCATGTGGGTCATCGGGGGCTCAGGCGGCGGCAGCAACCCGTGGACCGCCTGGCCCCCTCCCGGCCAGTTTCCGGTCGGAGCAGTGAGCCCCTCCTGGTCATCCATCGACGACACGGGCTGGACGATCCAGAGCGACAGCCTCAGCCTGAACAACGCCCAGGTGACCATTACCGACGGAGGCAACGATCGCCCGGTGACCGTCACGAACCTGGCGGGGGGCTATGGATCAAGCACGGCGATCAGCATGATCCCTCAAGGGTGGTCGACCACCGTGGGACATACCTACGTGGTGGACGTCAGCGGGATCAGCGCACCGTTCAGCTACCAAGTCGAGGTAGTCGCTTGCCCATGAGCTGACCCAGATCGTCGACAACGCCGGCGGCGGTAGGCTCGGGGCGTGCCACGGTCTTTCGAAGACAGCCATGGGCCGTCCGGCTATCATCCGCGAGTGGCAGCACAGCCCCCTCCCGGTGAGCCCGGACCGCCCGCACCCACCGCCGCCGGCGTACCCGCCCCCGCGGGCCCTGGGAGCGGCGGCCCCCCAGCCAGCGACGGCCCCCCAACCAGCGACGTAAGGCCCTCCTGGATCGGATCGGCGCCGCCAGCCACCGGTGGGAACGCCGGCCCCGCTCAAGGTCGCTTCGGCACCTTCGGCGGCGTGTTCACGCCGGTGGTCTTGACCATCCTCGGCGTGATCATGTTCATGCGGGTCGGCTACGTCGGCGGCTACGCGGGGCTGTGGATGACGCTGCTCATCCTGGGGGTGTCCAAGCTCATCACGACGCTGACCACCCTGAGCCTCTCG